>DATFDT010000132.1:0-20427 GCA_035251975.1 Pyrinomonadaceae bacterium
TAGTTGAGTTGCGAATGAAGTCGTGCTCGGCCCGCTCGATGTATCCGTCGCTATTCGCATCGAGCCAGCCAAAGTGCTCTAACGCTTCCTTTTGCGACTTCACTTCATCACGGTGAATTCGCTGGTCCTTATTAGCGTCGAATTGCTTCAGCATCTCATCAAACGGTGGCAAAAACGGTTCATCACCACCTTCGCCGATCACGTAGACCATTTCTGTTCCCAGGACCGGGACGCCTTTCGGATACGAGCCGATCTTAGTCACCCACCACAATCGCTCACCTTTATCGAGGGAATACGCATCGACACTCTGCGAGCCGAGCACGATCACTTGCGGTGGTCCATCCTTCGGTTTGTAAATCGCCGGAGTAGAATAAGCCTCGAAGTTAGGACGGCTCTTCTTCCAGAGTTCTTTTCCATTGCGCGCATCGACAGCAATGATGAAAGAACCGGCACGCTGATCGCAGACCATCACGAGCGTGTTACCGACGATAACAGGCGATCCGCCCATACCGTAGAAGCTGTTGAAAGGTCCTAACGGCACGCGCCAACGCTCCTTGCCGTCTGGGCCATAAGAGATGAGTCCGAGTTCGGCAAAAAACGCGAACACGTTCTTACCGTCGCTCACCGGAGTTGGCGAGGCTCCATCGTTGGCTTTATAGATCATCATTTGTCGCGCGCGTACTGCATCACGGCGCCACAAGACTTTTCCGGTTTTTCGATCGAGAGCCAGCGTGATCAGTTTGTCGCCTTCGGTTGCGGTTAGAAAGATGCGCTCGGCGGTGATGACTGGTGATGAGCGAGCGAAAGGAACGGGTGTTTTCCAGGCCACGTTCTTTGTCGAGCTAAACTCAGCAGGTAGATGAAAGCCCTCGGCGACGCCTGTGCCGTTTGGTCCACGGAACTGCAGCCATTCATCGGTACTGCCCTGCTGTCCGTATAACGTAGATTCAGTGACGACCAAAAACGCGATTGCGATAAATAGGAGGGAACGGGAGCGTTTCATGTTTCTTATGGTGGTTCGGGGCGATCGAACGCACGTCCTTTCTGGGCAAGGTAGTTCCGGGTACTGGCTAATTCTCGCTCAGTCTTTGGAGGTACGCAATACTCTCTGCGTATCTCGCGCTCTCTGCGTTTGAGTTGATGTCTTAACGCAGAGAGCGCAGAGATACGCAGAGAACCGCAGAGAAGAATGCCGGACAAACTATTAAAAGGAGAAACGATTATGAGTCAGCAGGAACTGGCGAAACCAACTGCCGCAGTCGATCGTGCATGGGCCATTCTGTTTGCGCGTCTGGTTCTCGGTTTGATTTTCTTCATGGCCGGAGTCATGAAGGTGTTTCAGCTCGGACCACTCAATCACGCCCGCAAATACTTCCTGCCCTTTGCCGACACGTTCCTGCCGGTCTGGTCGCTTTGGGCCACCGGCGTGGTGATTCCGTTCGTTGAGTTAATTGCCGGCGCGCTCCTGATACTCGGGCTTCGTGTTCGCGAGGCATTAGTGGCGCTGGGCTTCGTGCTTGCGGTCGTCACTTTTGGACACCTGCTGCATGAGCCTCTCTACGAGTTTCATACTCACGTGATACCGCGGCTTGGATTGCTGTTGTTTGTTTTCCTCCTGCCACGCGCTGACGACCGTTTTTCGCTCGACTACGTTTTAGGAAAACGCTCTGTCGATTTTGAAGCGCGCCAAACGACTACTGGTTAAAGGGAGGAGATTAAGATGTCCAATAAAAAATCGCTCTGGGTTGGACGAATCCTTAGCGCACTGCCGGTATTGTTTCTACTTCTCGACGGCATTATGAAACTTGTGAAACCGACTTTTGTCGTCGAGGCTACGGTACAGCTCGGATGGCCTGAGAGTGTAATTGTTGGTATCGGTGTCGTGCTGGTCGCCTGCACGATACTGTATTTAATTCCACGGACCGCCGTGCTCGGCGCGATTCTTTTGACCGGTTATCTGGGCGGCGCCGTTGCGACGCACGTTCGCGTCGGCGGTCCATTATTTTCCATCCTCATGCCTGTTATTCTTGGAGTGATGCTCTGGGGCGGTCTTTACTTACGCGACGAACGCGTTCGATCATTGGTATAAGATAATTGCGATGATCAAGACACCTCTACGGATCGCCATCCTCCTTCTGGTTTGTATAACCGCGGCGGCTCAGCAGTCGACAGACACCTCAATGAGCCGCTTCCAGGCCGGACTCGAGGCCCAGAAGGCGAGACAATACGAACAGGCATTGCGCGAGTATGCGATCGCGCTACAACTCGATCCGAAAAACTTCCTCGCGCAGTTCAACCTCGCCAGTTGCTACGCTGAGCTTGAGCGCTGGCAGGACGCAATCACCGCTTTTAAGGCAGCCCTCGCGTTGAGACCAAACGAGGCCATGACATATGTCGGCCTCGCCAGCGTCTATGTGAGAATGGACCGCACCACTGAAGCGATCGACGCCTTAAAACAAGCACTGCGCCTGAATCCAAAACTCACCGCCGCACATCGTGCACTCGCAAGTTGTTATGTTCGTTTGAACCAGCATGACCTGGCGATCAGGATTCTTTCCGAAGGAGCCCAGCTAACGCCCGACGATCCAGAGATCCTTCGAGATCTCGCCGCGGCATACATCGTTGCCGGATCGTTTCAGCAGGCGATCGAGCTCATTAACCGGGTCATTGCTTTACAACCTAACCAGGTAAACGACTACATCGGTCTCGGCATTGCTTATGAACGAGTGGGCGATCTGCAATCAGCGGTGAAAGCACATGCACAGAGCGTGCGGCTTGATCCGTCGAGCGCTCAGTATCAATACAATCTTGGCGTCACCTTACAGAAAACCGGAAACCACAAGGAAGCGATCGCGGCACTGAAACGCGCCACCGAGCTGAAACCTGACTGGGCCGACGCTTATTACTTCCTTGGCATCTCGCATTACGATCAGGGGGAAAATGAAGACTTCCTAAAAGCCCTCAAAGAAGCAAATCGCCTGATGCCCGATGCGCCTGAGATACTTATTAAATTCGGACATGCGCTGCGCGCCAACGGCAAGTTCGCGGAAGCGATTGAGCCTTTGGAAAAAGTCGTGGCCGTACGTCCAAATGATGTCGAGCTTTTATATCTGCTTGGCAACACCTGTTTGATGGCGACCAAATATGACAAAGCGATCAAGGTTCTGAACCAGGTGCTTGTATTACAACCGGATCACTCCGAAGCACGAGAACGCCTGCGCGTCTCGATAGCAAGAAAGAACCTGCAGCCCCGTCTCTCTTTACTGAAGCAACAAGTGGAAGAAAATCCTCGCGACTGGAAAGCGCACGCGCGATTAGCCGAGGCGTATCACGCCGGCGGAATGTTTCTTGAAGCTGATGAGGAGTATGCGAAAACGCTGGAGCTCGAACCGAATCATTTCGAAACGAAGGTAAGTTGGTGTGTTAACTACTCAGAATGGGGTAAGTTGGACCAGACAGTCGCGTGTTATTTGGATGTAATCAAGCAAAAGAAGCATCATGTGTTGTACATGAGTCTCGGTGATGCGTATCAACATCAGGGGAAGTTTGACGAAGCGATCGCGGCGTATCAGAAGTCGATCGAGTTGAAGCCTGAGTTCGCGTTCTCGCTTTATGGGCTTGGCTATCTGTACATGAAGCAGGGACGCTACGAAGAGGCGATTCAGCCGTTACAAAAACTGATCTCGGTTGAGCCCAAACACATTTACGGCAATCACGCCCTCGGCATGACCTACGTGGCGCTGGGAAACAAGACTGCCGCGATGCAGCAGTACTACATCCTCGAAAACCTCGATGCTCGTGCCGCGGCGGATCTGCTGAAGGCCATTCCAAAGTAGGCCACAAAAAGGCACAAAGAAGTTCACCACAAAAAGGCACAAAAACACAAAAATGAGTGTTCGAAATTTTTCTGCGTGTTGCGGTCGCGTGTCGTTGATAGGTCTCCTTCTGATGGCGTGCGTATTAAACGTGCTGGGCCAGACCGGCAAACGGGAACTCAGGCTTGAATGGATCTTTGGACCGGAAGGACGGACGGTGGCGAGTGTTCCCGCGACGGCGTGGCTCGATGATGGAGCTCTCGTCATACTCGACGATCGTCGTCCACCAGCGCACGAACGTTGAAAAGTTGAATCCGGCATCCGGCCAGAGACAGACGATCGTTGATGCCGCGCGTGCGTTGGCGGATCTCAAACGTGCCGTCGAGGGAATGAATCCAGACGCTTTGCCGTGGCCGCTCGCTTTCGATGGACCAGGCCGGCAAGCGTTGTACATATTCAAAGGCGATGTTTTCGTTCTCGAATTACAAACTGCGCATTTCCGGCAGCTCACTGCCACGCCGGCGGAAGAAACATCTGCGAGCTTTTCTCCGAACGGTCGCCGCGTCGCTTACGTACGCTCCAACAATCTTTATTTCTTCGACCTCGACGCTAATCGTGAAACGCAGATCACGCGCGATGGTTCAGACACGTTGTTGAACGGAACGCTCTCCTGGGTTTACTGGGAAGAAGTCTTTGGCCGTCGCGACATTGGCTACTGGTGGGCGCCGGACTCACAAGCAATCGCGTATCTTCAGTCTGACGAATCAGAAGTGGATCTCAGTTACTTCGTCGATTTTGTCCCTTTCTCACCGCGTGTTGTGCGACAGCGTTACGCGAGAGCGGGCCGCGCGAATCCTCGCGTGCGACTCGGAATAAACGAGTTGGGACAGGCCAACACCACGTGGATTCAGATTACCGACAAACCATTCGAATACATCGTACGCGCCAAGTGGCTGCCTGATGGCCGGCAATTGAGTTTGGAGACGATGCCGCGCGTTCAGACCGAGCTGAATCTGTATTTGGCCGATCGCAAGACCGGGAAAACTACACATGTACTCACAGAGACAGATCCCGGTTGGGTAAACATGGCGGACGATCTCTACTTCTTCAATGACGGCCGGCACTTTCTTTGGCCATCCGAGCGAGACGGCTACCTGCATCTTTACCGTTACCGAATCGATGGCGCGCTCGTGAACCAGGTGACGAAAGGACAATGGGCGCTCGCGAGCGCAGGAGGAATTGCGTTTTGGGTACGTCAGGCACTCGTCGGTGTTGATGAAAAGAATGGTTGGATCTATTTCACTGCGCTCGAGCAGTCGTCGGTAGAAAGACAGTTGTATCGTGTTCGGCCGGATGGATCCGGGTTCATGCGCGTTTCGAAAGAGCCGGGCACACATCGCATCTCGATGTCGCCGGATGCGCGATATTTTCTGGACAGATATTCAAACGTTCGTACGCTCCCGTCGTTGCGACTGCATGCGAGTGACGGTCAAGTCATGCAATCGCTCGCTGCTCCGCGCACGGAGTTGCTTGCGCCGTACGACGTGCAGTTTCCTGAGTTAATCACGATTCCGGCGGACGACGGCTTTCCGATGCCTGCCGAAATTCTGAAGCCTAAGAATTTCCGTGGGGATCGAAAGTATCCGATCGTGATGTTTATCTATGGTGGAGCATCTGCGCCGCAGGTCCTCAACGCCTGGCAGGGAGATACGCTGTGGAACCAGGTATTGCTTGACGCCGGTTATGTCGTCGTCAAGGTTGATAATCGATCAGCGACAGGCATCAGCAAGAAGTTGGAGAACACAGTCCTCAAACGTTTGGGCGAACCGGAGACAATCGATCTGGTTGCCGCAGCGCGTTGGTTGAAAAAGCAGAGTTGGGCCGATCCGGCGCGTGTGGGTGTCTGGGGCTGGAGCTACGGCGGTTACATGACACTGAACCTGATGACTCGATCGCAGGAGTTCAAAGCCGGCATATCAGTCGCGCCGCTCGTCGACTGGCGCTACTACGACACGAAGTGGACCGAAGGCGCCATGCGCACGCCGCAGGAGAACCCGCAAGGTTACGAAAGTACATCCTTGATTCCGCTTGCCAAACAAATGCACGGACGTGTCTTGATCGTCTTCGGCACTTATGACGACAATGTTCATCCTTATAACGAGTTCGCCTTCATCGACGCCTTGATCGCTGCCGGGAAGAGATTTGACATGATGGCCTACCCGATGCGCAAGCACGGCATCTCGGACGAAGCCGCCCAGCTTCATCTCTATCGCCTGATGCTCGACTTCTGGAAAGCGAATCTTTAGCCACAAAAGCAGCAACACAGAAGGCACAAAGTTAAGAAAACATTTGTGCCTTCTGTGTTCCTCTTTGTGCTTTTTTGTGGCTCCTCTTGTTTTCCCATATGAGCCGGTGTATTCTCCTATGGCCAAGCCATAGGAGAACCGGTGTCAAACAAAACTGAAATCTGGCAGGGGACGCTTGCCTTAATGATCCTGAAGACCCTCGACACTCTTGGGCCGCTTCATGGATATGGAATCGCGCGCCGTATCGAGCAGATCAGCGAAGATCGACTCTCACCAAACTACGGAACGCTTTATCCCTCCCTGCTGAAACTCGAGCAGGAAGGCTGGATCGCCGCTGAATGGGGCGTTTCGGAAAACAACCGCAAGGCAAAGTTCTACAAGCTCACCCGTTCCGGACGCAAACAACTCGAAAGAGAAACCAAAGAGTGGAACCAGACCACCGCGATCGTCGCGCGGTTTTTCGAACCGGTGGAGGACCAGTCATGAAACTTCGGGCCTGGTTGTTGAGATGCAAAGGACTATTTCTGAAAGACGCGCGCGAACGCGAACTCGCCGACGAGCTGGAGAGTCACGTGCAAATGCATATCGACGACAACATCCGCGCCGGGATGTCGCCGCAGGAAGCGAGGCGCGTCGCCATGATGAAGCTCGGTGGCGTTGATCAAACCAAAGAAGCCTATCGCGATCGCGCGGGGATTCCATTTCTCGAAAATGCGGTCCAGGATCTGCGCTTCACGTTAAGACAGCTCCGCAAGAACCCGGCCTTCACGGTCACTGCAACAATGATGGTCGCGCTCGGAATCGGCGCCAGCGTTGCGATCTTCGCATTCGTCGATGCCGCACTCATCAAGCCATTGCCCTATAAAGATCCTTCGCGTCTGCTCTACGTCACGGAAACCACGCCTGACATTCCGCGGGGTGTGATCTCATACCCTGACTATGTCGACTGGAAGAAACTCAACGGCGTTTTCGATTCGCTCGACGTCTACAATCAACGCGGGTACGTGATAAGCACACCCGCCGGGGTAGAGATGATCGATAGCGCGCGCGTGACTGCCGGCTTCTTTCGTACCCTTGGTGTTGGTCCCTTGCTTGGTCGAGATTTTGCTGAAGGTGAAGACAAGCCCGAAGCGCCTCGCACTTTGATGCTCAGCTACGCGTCATGGCAAAAACGTTTTGGCGGCAAACCAGAGATCATCGGCCAATCGATAACCTCAGATGACATTCAGTACACCGTCATCGGCGTCCTGCCTCAGAACTTTCATTTCGCACCAGTCGAAAATGCCGAATTCTGGGTCGCACTTAATCCGATCGGCACGTGCTTTGAGAGACGGAGTTGTCACAGTCTGCATGGAATCGCACGTCTCAAAAACGGTGTATCGACTGAAGCCGCACTCGCCGATGTCACACGGATCGCCAAAGACCTCGAGGCTCAATATCCAGATTCAAATCGAGATCAGGGCGCATTTGTCGCGCCGCTATCCGAAGTAATCGTCGGAGAAGTTAAGCCGATTCTGCTGCTACTACTCTGTGGCGCTGCGTTGTTGCTTCTAATCGCGTGCATCAACGTCGCGAGTCTTCTGCTCGTGCGTTCGGAAACGCGTCGCCGCGAGTTGTCTGTTAGACGTGCGCTTGGCGCCACGAAAGCCCGATTGATTCGCCAGTTTGTGATTGAGGGCCTCGTGATCGTTGTCATTGGCAGTGTTGCCGGTCTCGTTACTTCTCATTGGGCCATGCAGATCTTAAAAGGACTCATTCCCACTGACATGATGGCGGGCATGCCATACCTCAACGATCTCGGACTCAATCCTCGTGTGCTCATCTTTGCGATCGCTCTCGCTGTATTTGCAGCCGCACTCTTTTCACTAACTCCTGCCTTTCGGCTGTCGAGCTTGGACGTTCGAGAAGGCATGGCCGAAGGCGGTCGTGGTAGTGCTGGTAAAGTTTGGACGCGAATCGGTTCGAAGCTGGTGGTCCTGGAATTAACAACCGCGATGGTGTTGCTGGTGGGCGCAGGACTGCTCGGCAAGAGTTTTTATCGCTTGCTGCAAGTAAGTGCAGGTTTTGAAACAAAGCATCTGATCACTATGCGCTCCCGAGCACCGGTTACGCCTTACGGAGAAGATCCGCAGGCGCTGGCGCTGCAACGCAGGGTGGTGGCGGAAGTCAAAACTCTTCCGGGCGTTATGTCAGTTGCACTCGCTGATGTACTGCCCTTGTCTTACAACGGCAACACCGACTGGATCAGGTTTGAGGGTCGCGCGTTCAACGGCGAACATAACGAGGTAAATCAACGAGGAGTGAGCTCGGAGTATTTCAACACACTGCAAGCGAGGCTCTTGCGTGGACGAATGTTCACTGACGCGGAGGATCTGAGTAAGCCGCGCGTGGTCGTCATCAATCAAACATTGGCGAAGAAGTATTATCCCGGTGAAGACCCAATTGGCCGGCGATTTGGCGACTTCGACCAGAGTCCTAAATCGATGAAGGAGATCATCGGCATCGTCGACGACATCAGAGAAGGGGCGTTGGATTCGGAGATTTGGCCCGCTTATTATTATTCCCTCAATCAACAACCTGACAACGGCTATTGGGTCGTGGTCCGGACTTCGCAGGCAGACGAAGCGCTCATACCAGTAGTTGCCGAGGCAATACGCCGGATTGACCCGAGGATTAATATTTCAGGTGAGACAACGATGACTGCAAGGGTTAACAATGCCCAGACAGTTTACCTGCGGCGTTCGTCGACGTGGCTCGTTGGAGGTTTCGCAGCGGTGGCGCTGTTGCTCGGCGTTGTCGGACTCTACGGCGTGATTGCTTACTCGGTGAGTCAACGTACACGCGAGATCGGAGTGCGAATCGCACTGGGTGCACAACGTGGAACTGTCTATCGACTCATCATCAAGGAAGCAGGCGTGTTGGCACTTGCAGGAATCGTGATTGGAACCGGCTGTGCGATCCTCGCCGCGTCGCTGATGCGCAAACTACTCTTCGGCACTCCACCGTGGGATTTAACGACGCTTGTTTCTGTTGCCGCAGTGTTAGGAGCGTCAGCGCTATTGGCGAGCTTCCTCCCCGCACGACGCGCAGCGTCTGTCGATCCGATTTCTGCCTTGCGCGCCGAATAGAATTCTTCTCTGCGTAGCCTCTGCGTCCTCTGCGCCTCTGCGGTGATCGTTGTAGTTAACCACAGAGACGCAGAGGACGCAGAGGTTACGCAGAGAAATCCAAAATGTTGTAGTTGGCTAAAGTCTTCCTCAACCTCAACAATCCAATAATTACTCGCTAATCCAATTCCAACAATTCCGATTATTTGGTTTCTGCTACGAGTCGGCCTGACGGCGTGACGAACTGGCTTCAGTCAATGCCAGTGTGGAGGGCACAGTCGTTGCACATTTCCAAAGCTCTCACCAATGGACCAATCCAAAGTTTTGGAAGGAGAATGCAAATGAAACTTAGAAGAAACTGTATCCTCCTGGTCATTTGTCTTTGCCTGGTGGGCATTGCTAATGGCCAGGAAACTACGGGCGTCATCGAAGGCACTGTCGTAGACGCACAAGGCGCACGCGTTGCCCGCGCCACCGTGCTGGTTGAAGGGAACGCGTTCAGCCGCACCGTCACAACAGACGGCGAAGGCTTTTATCGAGTCTTACAAGTCCCCGCAGGTAAGTATTCGATCACGACCAGCGCTGCCAACTTTGCGACCGAAAAAAGTGAAAACGTAACAGTCACACTCGGCCGCGCAACCACTGCAGACATCACCCTGAATGCGGGACAAGTTTCCGCTAATGTCGTTGTAACGGCGGCTGACGTTGCCGCCATCGACACGACCTCAAACAAAATTCAAACCAATATCACCACGGACATCATCAACGCGGTTCCTCGCGGAACTAAAGTCGATAGTGTATTGAAGCTTTCAGGCGCGACCAGGGAAGAGCCTCTGAGCCGTGGTTTTCAAGTAGACGGCGCGAGCGGCGCAGAGAACACTTTCGTCATCGATGGTTCTGAAGTCACAAACTTCCGCACCGGCCAATTACGCGAAACCAATAACCTGCCTTTCCAGTTCGTACAGGAAGTGCAAGTAAAGACCAGCGGTTTTGATGCTGAGTTTGGTGGCGCGACAGGGGGCGTGATCAACGTTGTCACCAAGAGCGGCGGCAATGAGTTTCACGGCGACTTTGGGATGCAGTTCGAGACGGACGCCCTCAGTGCGCGACAAAATCTCACCGGAAAAATTAACAACAGTGACCCGCAGTTTCAGGCCAATCCGCTAATTCAGGGAACCAGCGCCAGCGTGTTGAGCTACATCAATCCACCAGGCGATAACTTTAACAACACTTATCCCAGCGTCACGGTTAGTGGACCAGTTGTTAAAGACCGGCTCTGGTTTCTCGTAAGCGCAGCGCCGCAGTTTTATCACAGCCATCGCTCGTTCCTGTTTCCAAATGGGCAAACGGTGGACTACACGCGCAACGTGCGAAACGACTATGAGTTTGCGCGTCTCGATTCGTCGATCACGAGCAAGCTGCGCTTGTCCGGGACTTTCACTTACAGCCCGCAGCGCGAACACGGACAGATTCCTTCATACACGACGTCAGCGCCGCCTTCGAATGACTTCAGTCAACTCGGCGGACGCGTGGCGGCAAACAATGTCACAGGCAGTGGCGTCTGGACTCCGACCGCCAAGCTTGTGATCAGCGGTCGTTTTGGTCGTAACTATCTGAACGAAAAAGATAGCTCTTACGGTGTTCCGGCCGGACCACGCATTCGCTGTCTCAACGGCGGCAGTCCTGCTGGCGTGCCGGCGACGAATCCGTGCGCTTCCGGTTTCAACAGCACCTCAGACATTACCAAGACGAGCAAAGATATTTCGATTCGCAACACGATTGAAGCTGACGCGAATTACCTCGTCGATAGTATGGCCGGTCGTCACAACTTCAAGTTTGGCTACCAGCTCAACAAGCTTTCCAACGATGTGGACCAGGGATACTTTGGTATCGGTGAAGTGCGCTTGTTCTGGGGACAGTCAGATCGCGGCATCGGTCCCGGAGTTTGCCCGAGTGGACCATGCACGTCGTTCGGTTATGGCTATCTTCAGGATTTTGGCACGGTCGGTTTGGCGAAGAGCACCAACACCGGTCTCTACGTTCAGGATAGCTGGCAACCGAAGCCTCGCCTGACACTGAACCTTGGTCTCCGTCTCGAGAATGAGGACGTACCGTCGTTCACTGAAAACGCGCAGGCGATTCAGTTTGGTTGGGGTTCGAAGGTCGCGCCGAGACTTGGTTTTGCTTACGACGTTTTTGGCGATGGTCGAATGAAGGTATTTGCCAGTTACGGCAAATTCTATGATCGCTTCAAGTATCAACTGCCGCGCGGGTCATTCGGTGGCGACAAACTGTTGCGTTACTTCTTCCCGCTTGCCGATCCAAACTACACCACTTACACAAGGGCTTACGCACTTTCGCATACGTTGGTTGGACCACTTGATTTCCGAGTCCCTTCCAATGATCCGTCAGACAACCGTGTCGATCCGGATTTGCTACCGGCGCGACAAACTGAATTTACCGTTGGTACCGAGTATGGATTGAGTAACACCATGGTATTCAGCGGTCGTTACACGCGCAAGAATCTGGACCGGACGATAGAGGACGTTGGTTTCATCGATGCCGCGGGCAACGAGAACTTCTTTATCGCGAATCCGGGTATGGGCCTCGTGTCTCAGCCTTTTGCGCCGGGACTGCCGGCGTCACCGCTGGCAAAACGTCTCTACAACGCGATGGAGCTGCGACTCGACAAACGTTTCACCAATAACTATTTCTTCAACCTCAGTTACACGTATAGCCGTTTGACTGGTAATTACTCGGGTCTGTCGAGCTCGGATGAGCCGGACGCGCTTGGCGTCGGTCGATCGAGTCCAAACGTCAACAGGTTCTTCGATCTGCCGTTCCTCGGCTTTAACACGAACGGAGATCCGGACAATGGTTTGTTGGCGACTGATCGCCCACACGCATTCAAGGCATTTGGTTCTTACACGCTCGATTGGAAAGACTTTTTCGGACACCGGTTGGATGGCTCGGGTTCCAACAGTACTGAGTTTGGCCTGGCGTTCATCGGTTTGAGTGGAACGCCGGTTTCGACTCGCGTACAACTCTATGGCGCGTACACCTTCCTGACGACGCGTGGAGACTTGGGAAGAACGCCTGCGTTCACGCAGACGGATTTCCAGATGACGCATACGATCAAGTTGGGTGGTGAGGGACGATACGCGTTGAAGTTTGACGTTAATCTGCTCAATGCATTCAACGAGAACAACGTGTTGAGTTTGTTTTCACAGATCTCGCCTGACTCTTTGACGGCGGGAAATTTTGGGATCAGTGATGCTGACGGGCTTGGTGAGTTGAATACTTTCCGGGCCGTGTTTGCTGGCGGACTCACAGATCAAATCCTGGCTGGCCTGGCTAACGGTAGTATCGCGAGAGATGCGAGATTCAATCAGCCGCTCACGCGACAGATACCACGTCAGGTGCGCTTTGGTTTCCGATTTGTGTTTTAGGTAGAGAGCTGTACGCCGGAGGCGTCCGCTAATTTCAGCCCAGGGTTCGAGCTTGCGAGAACCCTGGGACCAGCAATACCAAAAACGTTACAACCCTGAAGGGGTTCGCCTTAAGACAAACCCTTTCAGGGTTGTTCGTTTGTTTGTTATCAGATCCCAGGGTTGTCGAAGCTCCAACCCTGGGCTGAAATTAGCGAACGCCTTCGGCGTAAATGCGTTAGTTCAATCGGTTGCCAACTATCACGGTTTCTCTGCAACGCTCTGCTGCCGCAAACGTTGGATCAGCTTCTTGATCAACTCAACATCTCTCGCATCCGGTTGGACCTTCAAAAATATTTCCAACTCATCGGCGGCTTCTTTGTATCGCTTCATCTGATTAAATAGCAGCGCCAGTTGCCAGTGCGCATCCGGCAACTTCGAGTCAGCCAAAACATCTGCTCGCTTCAGGTAAGCCTCTGCTTCATCCGGCCGGCTTGTTTGACGCAGCGCAATCCCCAGCCACAGATTAGCGTTTACCGATCTCTCATTGAGCGATACTGCGCGTCTTAACGACTCGATTGCCGGTTGTGTTTGCTTGAGATTGTATTGGGCCACACCGAGCGCAAACGAACTCGCAAATGACCTCGAGTTAACCTCCAAAGCTTTCGTGAGCGCCGGAATTGCAGCTTCATACTCACGATCTTTCACCTGCTCCGTACCTAACAACTCGAGCGCGTCAAAATACTGCGGGAAGATCTCGATGGCGCTCTTCAACGCTACGAACGCATCCTCTCTCTTATTGGATTTGAGTAGCTCGGATGCTTTCTGAAATTGCTTACGAGCTGGCTCCGGCACCTCCTGTACAAACACGACACCGGGCTTTGTTGTGCCGCCCGTGTTGTTCGTGGTCATTAGCACAAAATCGAGCTCTTCAAATGCGGCTCCGAAACCATGCGGCCTCGCGAGATCCACACGCTTGGTTTGGCTCACATAGTTTGTTCCTGCAGTTTGTATGCGGATTTGAAAGGTTCCGTCCGACAGTTTGCGAAAAACGAAAAGTCCCGAGCCATCAGTCTTGACTGTTCGAATGACAGAATCAACTTCGTTCAGCAACTCGACGCGAATGTCAGCAAGCGGCGCCCGTTGATCGTTCGACACGTGACCGCTGATTGAGTTTGAGTTTGTTTGCGTTGCCGGCAGGAAGCCGAGCGCCAACACGATGATTAATATATGCGCAGCCATTATCGAATCACAGCTAAAACACAAACGGGATTAGCGCTGCTCTGTTTGTGACGAGGCGGCCTGTGGGTATGACGAATAGGCATGAACCGCGTGAAAGAATTCGTGACACGTAACACAGAAAAAGTGCTTGACATGGTCCGGCATGGGGCATAGGATGCCGCAGTTTACTCGGTCGGTAATTGCTCTCACTGAAGCACGGGGTTTTAGCAGTAGCCGGCACTAACTCGACCCGAAGCATCAATGATTCCTCTCTACTTCATCCTTGCGCAAATCCGCAATCGGCAGATCCATGCGAAGTCTGAGAAGAATCTTATGTTTCGGACCAGACATTAGTTATCTCAAAAGTACCGAAACACCGCATATCGCTCCTGCGGTGTGAGCGCGAATGTTGGCCGCTACCCAAACGGCGGCTGTTTGGTCCTCAACCATTGACTGACTCTTTCAGTCTCTCACCTCCGGCCTTCTCAGCCGGTGTAAAGGAGAATGTCTATGAAGTTCCGCTCCACTTTTGCTCGTTTTCGCTTGCTCAGCAGTGTAATGGCTCTGGCTGTCTTGTTGAGTGCGCTGGCCGTAACACCCGCCCGCGCAGACCAATGTGAAGATATTTGCTCGGGTTGGACCAGCACGTCCGGCTGCACCACTTGTAATCACTGCTGCGTTTATGACAGTGGCAATTATAGATGCGACCCGAAAGAGGATCGTAATTGTGGTACCGGTGGTCCCGGGCTACTCGATTAATAGGCTGCGGCCACGGACAGTTTTTCCGTTGATAAACGAAAAAGCTTGACGTGGCTGCCAGCTACATGGCACAAAGGTGAGGTACTCGCTTCTGCGAGGGGAACCGATAACAGGTTCATGATAGAGAGCCCGGCCGCTTCGTGCTCTCAACCGCCTCCCAACCTTGCGGAAATGTATAACTCACCTGGAGTTGTTTCCTGTCCAACTCCATATCAGCGAGTGTTTGCTCCACTGATATAAGCGAAAGTGATCCGACCACTTGGAGGCTGGAGACATGCTCACACTCAAACGACTGTTCAAGCGAACATCGCTATGGCGGACCGTTAGTTCAGTCGGTTGTTTACTGATTCTATCCTTCTCAACTCTGTCACAAACCGAGACTCAAAACAGAGTTGTGGCAGAACGGGCCAAAGATACAAGCACTACTGTGGATGCGAATGCGGCCGAAGCACAACGGCGCAGTTTTGCCACATCGACGGTGATTTCGCTCGCTACAGAAGCCCGGAGCTACAAAGATTTGGAACTGAGATCTCGTGTGCTGGCGCGTGCCGCTGACGCCTTATGGAACGCAGACAACACGACGGCTCGCGCTCTGTTTGTGAGAGCGTGGGATGCTGCCGAAGCCGCTGATGCAGAGGGCCCGAAAATTGATACTAAACGTCTTCCCAAAGGCGTTCCAGCGGCCTTCGTAATCGGACTCAAAAAGATGAATGGTAACGATCTTCGTGTTGATGTGTTGAGCCTCGCGTCACGTCGAGACAGAGCGCTCGGGGAACAATTCCTCGCGAAACTGAAAATTGAAAACGCACGAGAGGCCGGTGAATCAAAAAATGCGATCCGCTCAGGAGATGTTTTTTCAGGCCCGGAGGCAAGTCAAAAAAGGTTGCTGGTGGCTAAGAAATTATTGATTGCAGGTGAGATTGCCACGGCAAAAGCATTTGCCGCTCCAGCACTGACAGAAGTTAACGCGCAATCGATCGGCTTCCTCTCCGAGTTACGAGACAAAGACGCGACGACGGCCGATAAGATTTTTGCAGAGCTATTGGCGCGTACCGAAGTAGACCCAATAGCAGATGCGAATACAATCTCCGGCTTGTCGTCGTATGCCTTCTCACCAGGCTTTTACATAGTCTTCAGGCCTACTGGGAATAGCACATGGAACCAACCCGAAGGGCCAACAGTCGTGCCCAATCTTGACCCCGCGCTGCGAGAGCGGTTTTTCCAGGTCGCGGCTAATGTGCTCTTGCGACCTCTGCCGCCTCCCGATCAGGACACGACCTCGTGTGGACGTCTGGGCAGACTCATGGCCATCACGCGGCTACTTCCGCTGTTCGAACAGTACATGCCCGAGACGGTTCCAGCGCTTCGTGCCCAACTCACCGCCAAAGAAGGGCGAAACATCGACCCTTCGCTCGACCTATTAACTGAAGGCATCCGACCCGAAAACTTCAGCGCAGAAGTCGGCGACATTGAAGAGCAACTTGGTCGTGCGAAGTCGTCAAAGGAGCGCGATCAGATTTATGCAGCTATAGCGGCCAGAATAGCTCCGGCGGGCAACAAGCGCGCGCGTGAGTTTGCTGATTCTATCGACGAGTTGCGATTGCGGAAAAATATAAAAAATTACGTCGATCTTGAATTGATCAAATTTGCCATTCGAAAAAAGAACGCGAGCGAGGTGGTCCAACTTGCAGGCGCCGGGGAACTGAATTATCTCCAGAGCTCGTGGTCGTACACCCAGGCGGCCCATTTGCTCTTTGAATCAGATCGCGACAGTGCTCTAAATCTCCTCGAGAAAGCTACCGATGAAGCTGAGCGTATCAACCCAGATGACGGCGATGCAAGTTTCGCGCTCATCAATGTCGCTAACCAATTCCTCGCAATCGATCATACGCGCGCGTGGGAAGTAATGAACAAGACAGTCAAATTTGCAAACTCCGCTGAGGGCTTTACGGGCGACGACATTAGCATGCCGTCAGGATCGATGATCGTGACTAAAAACGGCACCAGGTTCATTCGCCTGCCGGACGCGGACTTCAACTTTTCACGTGTGTTGGGGGCGCTGGCCCAGGACGATCTGTTCCGTTCAATCGAACTGGCAAAAGGTTTCAAATACGATGCTACGCGTGCATATGCCACGCTTGCGATTGCCAAGGCTGTTCTCGAAAAGCCGATCGGGACGGTCGCCGCAAAGAACTGAAGAAAGGCCGGGTGAACTAACGTGCGGGCAAATCTCAGGTCGAACATCGAATTGGCAGCGCAAGTTGTAATCGCGATTGCGGTTGTGATCGCGGCCGGCGTTCTCGTGAAGCGAAACGTTTGGCCCGGATCAGCGAGCGGCAGAATAGCGAGCATTAGCACTGGAGAGCGGCTGAACGTTCCCAACGTCGACTGGGCGCAGAACAAAAAGAGTCTCGTCTTCTTCCTGAAGAAGGATTGTCCCTACTGCACTTCGAGCGCAGGTCTGTACCGGCAGTTAATCGATGAGGCGACAAAACGAAACGTAAAGTGTATCGCGGTGTTCCCGAATACTTCCGAAGAAGCTCGCAAATACCTTCAATACATCGAACTCCCAATTGAGAATGTTTACACAGGTCCGCTGGGCGCTTCCAAAATAAGCGGCACGCCGACCGTTGTGTTTGTAGACGGAGAGGGGATCGTAAGGAGCGTCTGGATCGGCGCGCAAACTGATAGAGAGCAGGAAATGCGCGACAAACTGCTTGCGCTGTTCGATTCGTAGCTCTGCACTGGTCCAACTGTAGGCGGGGGCAAGCCCCTCTTCCTGACTTGTTCTTTTCACGGCACTTAGTGGAATGAACAGGTCAGGAAGAGGGGCTTGCCCCCGCTTGTAATCTAATAGATGTTTCCGCCCGCCTGGGTTGAAGTCACTGAGCCGTTGTTTACGTTGAGTGTGTAGGCGACACCGCCGGTGCCGGTCCACGTCGAGAGGTTGAAGGTTCCACCCTGCGGGACTTTGTAGACACCGATGTTCAGATACGTCATCGGGGTTTTTTCCGCGAGCACTTGAGCCGGACCGGGCGCTTGCAGGAAATAAGCGGCGCCAACACCTACCATCGTTGCGGCGCCGGTTGGTAGCACCAGTAACGCTGTCTCTTCGTCAATTCCGATCGCGCGCGGTTGCGTCGCCCAGCCGTTGTTTACAATTCGCGCCAGAAAGACGAGCGATCTTCCCAGCCGATCGCGCGTCACAAAATGCGAGTCGTAAAGTTTGTTTCCTCCCAACGACGACTGAAACAGATCTCGATCGAGTGTGACGTAGCGATGAAACGGATTGGCCAGAGCCTGGCTCGAGGTCACTGACCCGACGGCGCCCGTGTAAATGAATTGACTGAGCACTGCAAGTCCGGCGCTCGTGCCGCCAACTGGCGCCTGCTTGGAATTGAGCAGAAAATTTACGCCCGTCTGCACAGCAGTTCCGCGCCACAGCGCAACATACGTCGACTGGTCGCCGCCGGCAATCCACAGTGCCTCTGCGTTTTGAATTTGAGTGCTGACATACGCGGAGTTTGCACCAGTCACACTCGTGATGATGATCGTTTCAACCGAATCCATCTGCGGGCAGAGTTGTTGGATGTACGGGTTGTAAGCATCGGTGCCGGTGGTCCGGATTACAAGGAAATCGCCGCCACCCGCGCGCTCGCACATCCACTGAAATGCGGCGTCAACGTCAGTTCCGCCACCCATCAAAACGAGTCCCGGACTGAGTGTCGCAGCAGGTTGCGCGTCGCCGGGATTACCGACGACGAATGACTCGAATCCGGTTTTCGATTTGGCAGCATAAACCGAAGCCGAAACTCCGAACACAACAGTGATTAATATTAGACAGCGTAGAGTAGTTGTGAGCATAGGAATCCTCCTGAAAGTTAAAGAGTGGCGGACGTTATATCACGTCCTGAGCACGATGACCGATACCGAATGCTTCGGCAGCGTGACGACAAACGTGCGTCCGCTCGCCAGCATTCTTTTTTGAATCGACACTGCATTAGGTCGGGAAAAACTGTTAGCGACATCAAACGATGGAGCAGTGACGGTTTTTAACTCCGCTCGTGTCGCAACCGTCACGCCCTGAATATTGATCGTTGTGAGTAATGCCTCAGTCCGACTCGTATTCACCGCTTTAATCAAGATCGTTTTGCCATCAGCGGTCCGGCTAACTACAGCGTCAAGGAACGGAATGTTCGTGCCTTCATGAGATGTATTAAAAGTCGGACTATCGACGCTGCTTGCCAGACGCTGATCGCCGCGATGCTCCGCGTAAAGCTGGTTCACCAGAAAGATCGGCGAAACGAAAACGCTGTGTCGACCCGCTTGAATAATACCGCCCGGCCAACCATTAACGAGATCAGAAACGGCGCTCATCTCGACGATCTCGCCCGACCGCTCGAACACATTCATCAGCCGCGCAGCATAGAGCGCAGACTCCATCGAATACTGCCGCTCACTCGGAAGATCGAGTCCCCATTCATTAATCGCGAGCTTAATACGGCCAGCCAGTCCGAGCTCACTTAACAACTGTTTCACCTGCACGTAGAAACGCTCGAAATACAATGGGCGCGCCATCAGATTCAACGGATCGCCGCGCAACTCGCGACGCCCGTAATAGTGATGAATCGCGAGGTAATCGATGTTACGCCCGGCTTCGCGCAGCACGGCACGGTTCCAGTTCATGTTGTTGTCGCCGACAGCGATCAGCTTGATCGACGGATCGACAGCGCGCATCGCGTGGGCATAACGGTTGTAGTTGCGCGCGTACGTTTCAGCATCGGAGTGGCCGCGAACCCAGTCGCCCCAGATCTCGTTTCCGACTTCCCAAAACTTGACGCCGAATGGAGCCGGGTGACCATTGGCTGCACGCATCGCTCCATATTTCGACGTTGCTGGTCCATTGCAGTATTCAACCCACGCGGCTGCTTCATCCGCGGTCGCGCCGCGCCCCTCGACATTGACCGTAATCGAAGGTTCAGCTCCAACCGCGCGCGCGAACATCACGAACTCATCCGTGCCAAAGTCGCCCGGCTCCGGTTCGTTCTTCCACGAGAGATTGGTCCACGTTACGCGCTCATCGCGCGGTCCGATCCCCCAGAGCCAGCGGTAGTCCTGCGCGACGTTGCCACCCGGCCAGCGAATAAAAGCCGGCTTCAAGAGCTCGATCTTGTCGAACACATCGCGACGTACATAGCCGTCCGCGACGTCGGCAGGTATCAACGATACTTGATCGATCCAGACTGTCCCTCGTCCTTTGAAAAGGATCGCGAGGCGCGCCAGTGGATCGCTGCGATCCGGCACCAGTGAGAACTGGTAGAGGCGCCAATTATCTCTCGTGATGTTGATGCGGCTGACTGTAGTACCGGCGTAGACGTGGTGCTGATTCGAGTCCGATTCGAAGGCGACTGCGACGTCGCCTTCGTAATCGGTAGTCCTAAGCCAGAAATGACCTCGATACTCCAGCCGAGACCTGATCGGAATGCGCGGCTGATAGATGCCGTGACGTTCGATCACTCCGTCACCGATCTCGATGCGCAGCGAATGTTCTTTAACTTCGCTTCGCTGTTTTGGGTAGGGAAATTGTTCGTCCCAGTGAAAGGTGAGTGCGTAATCGTCGTTTCGATCGTCCGGATAACGTTCCCAATTACGTGAGAGACCGATCGCGTTCGGCGGTTCTTCGAAACTGCGATTGCGAATCAGCTCCGCGTGCAGACCTCCCTTGATGCCCTCGTACATGAATTCCAGAAACTGTCCGTAGAGCAGGGGACTGATGCGATTTTCAACTTTG
>DATFDT010000133.1:0-5754 GCA_035251975.1 Pyrinomonadaceae bacterium
CGGATCAGAAAAAGAAATACCTGACGCGACTCGCGAGCGAGAGCGTCGGCGCGTACGCACTGAGTGAGCCGGGTTCGGGTTCCGATGCATTCGCGATGCAGACGCGCGCGGTGGAGCAAGATGATCACTACGTTTTGAACGGTCGCAAGCTCTGGATCACGAACGGGATCGAAGCTGACATCTTCGTGTTGTTTGCGAATGCGAATCCGGAAGCCGGATATCGCGGCATCACGGCGTTCGTCGTTGAGAAGAGTTTTCCGGGTTTCGGGATCGGTAAGAAGGAAAACAAACTCGGCATCCGCGCTTCGTCGACGGTCGAGTTGATACTCGAAGATTGCAAGGTGCCGAAGGAAAACGTGCTCGGCGAGCCGGGCAAAGGTTACAAGATCTCGATTGAGACTTTGAACGAAGGACGCATCGGCATCGGCGCGCAGATGATCGGTATCGCGGCGGGCGCACTCGAAGCCGCACTCAGTTACACGGCGGAGCGGCAACAGTTTGGGAAGTCGATCAACCAATTCCAGGGAGTTCAATTTCAACTCGCTGAAATGGCAACTGAACTCGAGGCCGCGCGTTTGATGGTCTACAACGCCGCGCGCATGAAAGACGCGGGCGTCAACTTCGTCAAAGAAGCAGCGATGGCGAAGCTCTACTCGTCGCGCGTGGCCGAGCGCGTCAGTTCGAAAGCGATCGAGCTCTACGGCGGTTATGGTTACGTCAAGGATTATCCGGTCGAGAAATACTGGCGCGATTCGAAGATCGGTGCGATTTATGAAGGCACGTCGAACATGCAGTTACAGACGATCGCTAAACTCATCATCGGAAAGTGAGCCACAAAAGGGCACAAAAGCACAAAAAAGAGGCGCAGGATATCTTATAGAGATTAATTCATTTGTGAGTTTTGTGTTTCTTGTGTACGGGATCTGATTTTGTGGCTAAGAATTTATGAATACTGATACTAAAGTTTTGAAGCTGGTCCGGAAGAGTGAGTCGGCGACGACGACGGAGCTTCCCGACCACAAGCTCCTGATCGAGATGTATCGCACGATGTACCTGTCGCGGCGTCTCGACGATAAAGAGATTCAACTCAAGGGACAGAACCGGATCTTTTTCCAGATTAGTGGCGCGGGGCACGAGGCGGTGTTGGTTGCCGCAGGCATGGTATTGAAGCCTGGCTACGACTGGTTCTATCCGTACTATCGCGATCGCGCGCTTTGCCTGCAGCTCGGCATGACACCGCTCGAGCAGTTGCTCTCTGCCGTTGGCGCCGAAGCCGATCCAAACTCACACGGGCGCCAAATGCCTTCACACTGGGGCCACAAGAAACTCAACATCGTCTCGCAGTCGTCTCCAACCGGAACACAGTTGTTGCAAGCAGTCGGTTGCGCCGAAGCCAGTTATCGCTTCGAGCTAATCCCCGAGCTGAAAAAACGCATCAGCAGTTTCAAAGACGACGAAGTGACCTACGTCTCGCTCGGCGACGGCACAACCAGCGAAGGTGAATTCTGGGAAGCACTCAACACCGCCAGTAACCTGAAACTCCCGGTGCTGTTCCTGATAGAAGACAACGGCTACGCGATCAGCGTTCCAGTCGAAGTGCAAACCGCGGGTGGCGACGTGTCGCGGCTGCTTGAGGGTTTTCCGTCACTTTATCTGCAACGATGTGACGGCACCGACCCAATTGAATCTTTGGAAACCATGCGGCGCGCAGTCGAATATTGCCGACAGCGAAAAGGTCCCGCGCTAGTTCACGCGAAGGTTATCCGTCCGTATTCACACTCGCTTTCAGACGATGAAAAGCTCTACCGCCCTGACGAGGAACGCGCCAGCGACGCCGAGCGCGATCCAGTCAAACGTTTCGGTGCGCTGCTGATCGACGAAGGCGTGATCGATCAGGACAGCCTCCAACAGATCAAAGACGCCGTCGACGCGCTGGTAAATGAAGCGGCTGAGATCGCGCTCGCGAGTCCGCAACCGGCGCGCGAAACCGCGACGAACTACGTCTATTCACCTGACGTCAATCCGGCTAGCAAAGAGTTTGACACCGAAGACAACGTTCAACTTTCCGGCAACCCCGGCACGATGGTCGACCTGATTAATCGCACGCTCGATACGGAGATGGCGCGCGATCCGCGCATCGTCGTGTTTGGTCAGGATGTTGCCGATTGCTCGCGCGAGCAGTATCTCGAAACAGTGAAAGGCAAGGGCGGCGTTTTCAAAGTCACCGCAAATCTGCAACGCAAGCATGGAGGCGCGCGCGTTTTCAATTCGCCACTCGCGGAAGCAAACATCGTCGGACGCGCCATCGGCATGGCCACGCGCGGGTTGAAGCCCGTAGTCGAGATCCAGTTCTTCGATTACATCTGGCCGGCGATGCACCAGATTCGCAACGAGCTTGCCCTCCTGCGCTGGCGTTCGGGAAATGAATTCAAAGCGCCGCTCGTGATTCGCGTGCCTGTCGGCGGTTATCTGAAAGGCGGCGCTGTTTACCACTCGCAATCCGGCGTCTCGACATTCACGCAGATTCCTGGCCTGCGCGTGATCTACCCGTCGAATGCACTCGACGCGAATGGGCTATTGCGCACTGCGATTCGCTGCGACGATCCGGTGCTGTTTCTCGAACACAAGCATCTCTATCGACAGGCGTACAACAAGTCGGCGTATCCGAATGATGAGTTCATGATTCCGTTTGCCAAGGCAAAGAAAGTTCGCGAAGGAACGGATCTTTCGATCATCACTTACGGTGCGCTGGTCCAACGCTCACTCGTCGCGGCAAAGCAGATGGAGCAGGAGGGCGTCAGTGTCGAGATCATCGACCTGCGCAGTCTCGTGCCGTTTGATTGGGACGCGATTGCGGAAACAGTGAAGAAGACAAACAAGGTGATCGTCGCGCATGAAGATTCACTCTCGTGGGGTTACGGCTCCGAGATCGCTGCGCGAATCACCGATGAGTTGTTCGAGTATCTCGACGCTCCGGTCAAACGCGTCTGCGCACTCGATACCTTCGTCGCGTACGCACCGCAGCTCGAAGACGCCATCCTTCCACAGGCATCCGACGTCGCCAAAGCCATCGCAGAACTGAAAAGTTATTGACAATATTTAGCCACAGATGACACGGATTAAACGGCGGATTTTATCCCGTGTCATCCGTGGTTAATACAGTCCTGTATCGATCCATTCCGTCCAAACGCCTCAATCACCTGCTAAATCCTATCTATCGTAAACGGCATAAATATTGCCGATTTTCGTAGAAAGCTTCCCCCGCGTTCGACAATTAATCGCGATTGATTAGACACAAGGGAGGTACAACTGATGAGGAAGCATGCTTTGAGCGTTTGGGGGGCGGTGGTTTTGACGCTTGCACTTGCCGCTATCGCTCTCGGACAAACAACAACCGTAACCAAGACGGTCCAAAATCCCGACGGCACCTACACAATCATTGAGTATCCAGTAAAGAAAGAAGTAATGCTTAATTTAACCCCCGTTAACATCGCTGGGGCCAAGGGAGTGGCGACCATTCTGCGCGATGACGATGGAACCAGGATCAAACTGAACTTAACGGGTGTTCCCGCGGACACGACTGCAATGACGCTTTACGCAGTTGACGACACGGGCACGCTTACGGCTCTTGGTCCAGTGGCCATCTCAAACGGTACAGGCACGCTGAGCGCTACAACGCCGCTGTCGAAGTTTATGTTAATCGCTTCGCCCGAGCCCGCCTTGACGGCTTATGAGCCGAATACGAAAGTGTTCTTCAGGAGCGCTGTGCCGGAAGGCTTCACGGTGATCCCGGTAGCGCGTCAGGGAGATGAAAAAGTAGCGGCTGTCGGAGCGCCAGTGGCCGCGACTGCGCAAACCACGACCACCACGACGCCCGGAGCGGTTGTTACATCTCCGAGTGGCACAACCGTGGTGATTCCGATGACGGAAACCAAGACGACTTACTCGGCGCCATTGCTCAACATCCCGGCTTACAAAACAGGCGATGACACCAAAATCAAAGTCGACTTCACGGGTGCGCTAACGGGCGCGCGCGCGAACGTTTTCATCACGCCGCGCAAAGACGGACCGACTGAGGTCAAGATGCGTTTCCACGACTTGAAGGAAGCGCCCGCGGGCCAGAAGTTCATCGTGTGGGCCGTTTCGCCCGATAACAAGTTCACCAAGATCGGCGAGGTCATTAACACGGGTGGCCGGAACGAAGCTGAGCTCCGGTCCGAAGTCGCTCTGCCGGACTTTGGTTTGATCGTGACGATGGAAAGTGCTGTCGGTGAGATACCGGTCGGCCCGGCCGTCGGAACGATTCACATTGTGCCGTAACTAAGGCATTGGCGGTGCTCTTTTAGGGTCGCTCGCGAGGGCGACCCTTTTCTGTGTCAAATCTTTCACAAAAAACTTCCGCCAGAGTACCAACTTAGTTTAATATGTCGTTCGCTGAAGTTGCCCTGAGTTTCTTCAGGTCTCCCGACTGGCTCTAATCGAGCCACTTCATCTTTTCAATAACTGCGAGATCCCCTGTTCGTGAATCCCTTCACGCGCCGAAGTCTCCGTTTTTGTCTGGGTGTTAACGACATGATTAAGAGAAGCTACTATCCTCGTCTGTTGCCGTTTGCGTTGATTCTCCTCGTCGCCTCCTTTGCGCGTGCATCGGTGCATGCGGCAGACGAAACTCTCCCCAATCTCGTAAAACGAGTAAAGCCGGCTGTCGTCGCCATCGCGACTTATGACGCGAATGGTGAGGCGCTGATGACTGGCAGCGGTTTCTTTCTGCGGCCGGGCCAGGTCGTGACAAATCTTCACGTGATCCGAGGCGCAGTTCGCGCCGAGATTAAGACTCTCGACGGCAAAGGCAAGGTTTTTCCGGTAAACGGGACGCTTGCGGTCGATGAAGAGGGCGACCTCGCGTTGTTGAGCGTCGAGATGCCGGTGGCGAGTGCCGCCAGAAGCACTGAGCTCGCGAAAGATCTGCCGGATGAGGGCGAAACGATCTTTGTGATCGGTAATCCGCTCAAGCTCGAGGGCTCGGTGAGCGACGGGATTGTTTCGGCGGTGCGGGAAGTGCCGAATAGTTATCGCATCATTCAAATCACGGCGCCGATCTCGCATGGAAACAGCGGCAGTCCGGTTTTCAATTTGAAAGGGCAGGTGCTTGGTGTCGTGACGGTGAAAGTCACGAACGGTCAGAACATCAATCTGGCGATTGCGGCGGCGCGGGTTGCGGAGCTGACGGCCGGGAAACTTCAGCCGCTGTCGGAGCTGGCGGTAAAAGGCAAAGGCGATGTGGCTGAGTCGCTCTATCGCTCGGGCCTCGATTCGCTCTGGCTCGGTAATTACGACAACGCTGTCGGTTACTTTGAAAACGCGGCGAACAAGAATCCGAGGCGCGCCGAGACGTGGGTGCAGGTTGGCTACTGCAAGGTGAAGCAGGGCAAGAACGTGGAAGCAATTCGCGCTTACCAGCAGGCGCTGCAGCTCAAGCCCGCCGATCCGGAGATTCACAACAAGCTTGGCGATGCTTATTACTACTCGGGGCGTTTGCGTGAGGCGATTGACTCGTACACCGAGGCGGCGCGGCTGCGTCCTGATTGGGCCGAGACCTTTTACAATCTGGCGATAGCGTACTCCGAGAGCGGCAACCCCAGCATGGCCGCCCAACAAGCGAGAATCCTGCAAAAACTCGATCCGAAACTCTACGAGAAGTACTTGCGGGAAACGATGTAGTCTTCTGGAAATAGAACAAGTCAGGAAGAGGGG
>DATFDT010000134.1:0-2963 GCA_035251975.1 Pyrinomonadaceae bacterium
CCCCTCTTCCTGACTTGTTCTATTCTGAGTCTAACAATCCTCGGTAGGATAATTTGTTGTCGATGATTCGGGCTGCGGGTGTGTATGGATGTTCTTCGATCTTTTTCTCGTCGAGGATGTGAAGGACGGTGTGGCCGAGCGCTTTCAAATAGTCCGCGAGGAGACCGCGGTGACAGCGCCACCAAACAGCTTCAGCGCACATCACCGCGACGCGCCTATCCCGCGCGAGTTCAAGTAAATCTTCAACTCCCTTTCGGAACACTTCCGTTTCCATGTGATCGGCGTAACCACGAAACTGCGCATTGCGCCACGCAGTGTTATGCGAATCTGCACGCGGCGCTCGTCTTCCACCCAAACGCGGCTCGTGCCTGTACTCAATCCCAGCCTTCCCCAGCAACTCACTCAGCGCCACTCGATTGAACTGCGGATACCGTCGCGACCCCGGAAAGCTTCGCACATCAACTAGCACTTCAACTCCATGCGCCTTGAGTATCTCCACCAACTCTTCCCCACTGCGCGTCGAGTGTCCAACTGTAAAAACAGTAAACATAAACCTTAACTGTAGGCCCGCCGACCCTTAAAGATACGCCTGAAGTTTAAATCGACCTTTCGCTTCGTTGAGAGGCTTCCATAAGTCTCCAAGCTTGCGCACGCGCGCCGGCACATTATCAATGCGGAAGTCTTCAATCGCGATCCCACGCTCGAGTTCTTTCCACGTCACAGGTGTCGAGACGGTCGGCAGCTTATTCGGCCTCACTGAATAGACAGAAGCGAGAGTGCGTCCCCACGCATTCTGATTGTAGTCAACGAGCACTCTTCCCTTCGGTCGTTTCGAAATCTGGTACACAGCGGTCAACAACTTCGGCGCTGAAGATGCGACCGCATACGCAAACTCTTTCGCAAACGTCCACACCTGTTTCTGCGTTGGCCCACGCTTGATCGGAATGTAGATATGAATTCCCTTCGAGCCGGTCGTCTTCACGAAGCTCGGTATCTTCAATGAATCAAGCCCGAGCTTGAGATACAACGCCGCTTCACACACTTTCTCAAACGTCGCATTCGGCACTGGATCGAGATCGAAATGCACATAATCAGGGCGATCGACGTCATCACACTTCGCGTACCACTGGTTAAGATCGATGCAACCGAGATTGATGACCCACATCAACGCCGCGACATCCTGGATCATCGGAAAGTTGATGATGTTCCCTGACTCGTGCTCGATGTTGCAGATCTCAATCCAGTCAGGTCGCGGCGTCGGTGCGCGCTTCATGAAGAAAAACTCGCCCGCCGCGCCGTTCGGATAGCGCTTCATCACCATCGCGCGGTCGAACACGTGAGGGAGGAGCACAGGCGCAACGTCGAGGTAATACTGAATCAGATCCAGCTTGGTAACGCCGAGCTTCGGCCAGAAGAGTTTGTTAAGGTTCGTGAGACGAACGACACGATCTTCAAACTGAACGTCAAGAGTTTTCTTGTCTCTGGGCAGCTTGATTTGTGGAACTGCGGACTTGCGACGCTTTTGAGAAGTTCGTTCGACTGTGGCGGGGTGATAGTCGCGCGTCGGAAATTCAAAAGGCATTTAGTTAAAGTAGAACCTTAGACAGGGTTAACAAGATTCTTCAGGTCTTTCAGGTCTTCAGGCGGCTTTGCCCGAAAAGTCGTTACACATGCTCTTCTCTGTGCAATCTCTGCGTTCTCTGTGCCTCTGTGGTTGAAGATTGCCCAGGAAAAACAACCACAGAGACACAGAGAACGCAGAGGTTGCACAGAGAAATCAGACTTTTCAGGCAAAGTCTCTTCAGGATTAACATGAACTATCCTGAAAAATCTTGTAAATCCTGTCTCATATGATAGTCCCGTCAGCAATCACCGCATTCTTCGGCACGATGATGATACTGTCGCGGATGAAGTACGAGCCACCTTGTCCATCAACCTCGACGATGCCGCCCTCATTCAGCAGCCGCGCGTTCTTCCCGATGCGCGCATTCTTATCGATGATCGCTTTCTTGACTACGGTTCCCTCACCTATCCCAACGCGCGGCAGGCCCCTGGTCAAATCGAGCCGCATGTCCTCAAACGTCTGGTAGTAATCATTACCCATCAAGATCGACGACTCAACCTGCACGCCCTTCGAAATCCGGCTACGCAAACCGATGACGGAGTTCGTTAACTTCGCACCGTTGACGATGCAACCGTCGCTGATGATCGAATCGTTGATCTCCGTCTCTTCAATCTTCGACGGCGGCAGGTAGCGCGCGCGCGTAAACACCGGCGCCTCCGCGTCAAACAAATTGAACTTCGGAATTTTGCTCGTCAGGTCGAGGTTCGCGCGATAGAACGCGCCGATCGTTCCGATGTCTTCCCAGTAGCCGTCGAACATGAATGCCTCGACGTGGCGCGACTTAATTGCAGCGGGAATGATGTGCTTGCCGAAATCCATCGCAGCGGGATCCTCCGCGAGTAGTCGTTCCAACTGCTCGTACTGGAAAACATAGATCCCCATCGACGCGAGATACGGGCGTCGTTGTGCTTCGCTCGCATCGAGTCCGAGCTGCGTCGTGTCGACCTGCATTGAAAGCAGCTCGTCACCTTTAGGTTTCTCTTTAAACTCGACGATGCGTCCCGTCTCGTCGGTCTTCAATAAACCAAACTCACTCGCCGGGCCCGGCGCACACGGAATCACTGACACCGTGACGTCAGCATTCGATTGGCGATGACGCTCGAGAAACTGTCGATAGTCCATGTGATAGAGATGGTCGCCGGAGAGAATCAACAACGTGTCGATGCCCCAGTCGCGAATGTGCGGCAAGACTTGTCTGACGGCGTCGGCAGTGCCCTGGTACCAGTGCGGGCTTTCGGGCGTCTGCTCAGCAGCGAGTATCTCGACGAAGCCGTCCGAGAGATTCGAGAAGCGATACGTTTGGGCGATGTGACGATTGAGCGACGCGGAGTTGTATTGC
>DATFDT010000135.1:0-4956 GCA_035251975.1 Pyrinomonadaceae bacterium
CGTTGAATCCCACGCAGCGGGTGGCCACAGCGGGCCACCCCTACAAATGATTACTCGTAGCGCAAGCCACACCAGGCAAAACAGCGCGAGGACAGTTCCGTAAATCTGCAATGCTGCCGGACGGAGAAACGCGTGTGGCACATACGAGTACCAGTCGAATTCCTGTAGCGCTGCTTTCACCGTCAGCACGAGTGCACAAAGCAACGCGACCTGAAACAGATTGAAGATGAGCCTGCGACGGTTGAGCCACAGCAGCAGTAACAGAATGCCCGCAATCCAGAACACCCGCTGCGCCTGCATCCAGGTGATGGTCCACGTGTTCGCCTGGAAGAGACACACAACACCCAACACGATCGAAATTAACGCGCTGTAGTTGAGGACGGAGAAGACCTTACCGCGCTCATACTTCGAGCTGACGATCGCAACTAGCGAGCAAATCGTCGCGTGCGCAAAGAACGCTGTTTGCCACGGAAATGCGAACCCTGCCGGCGCAAAGTTAAACGCCAGAGCGCCCAACAACAACGCCGATCCGATCCACGTGAATTGCACCGCGCGATCCCGCCACGCGAGCCAGAAAGCTCCAAGCGCATAAAGTCCGTAAACGATCCAGACCGCGTAGTGATCGAGCGCCTGATAGCCCAAAACCGTCACGAGCACCAGACTCACAATCGCCGTGATCGACGCCGCAACGATGTAGCATTGACGTGTTCTATTCTTCAGCCACTCCGATGCGATCACGAACAACGCCACCGCACCCACGAGCGCCTGCCCGCTCCGAACAGAAACAGTAACCTCGAGCAACGACATCACGCGCAGGTTTTCCCACGTGATGTTCCCACTGACGGCGTGAAAAGTTACGACGTAAGCAAGCGCAAAACAGAGCGCCGCGATCACATGCGCGACCGGCAGCTCCAGCGCTATCGCAAGCACTGTGAGCACCGCGAAGTTAATCAGTGCTGCCGGAACGATGCTCGCGGGATTGGGCCACGCGAGGATCATCCCCGCGAGGACGATCATCAACCCGAGAATGCCGAGCGCTGTACCCGCCGTCCTCGCAGCCACCAGTTCTTTGTTCGCGATCTTGCGCCAGAGAACGGTGCCCGTCGCGAGCATCGGCAATCCCCAAAGTGTGACGAGCGGCGCGAGATACATCATCGACATACCTATCGGCCCTGACTTGTACAGCAACAAACCAAACGGCAGCAGCGCCGCAAAGCTCATCGTCCCGAGCGCCGTGAAAACAGTCGTAGTCTCGGTCTCGTCGATCTGTCGATCGTGCAGCACTACACGCAACGCAAGTCCGACAGTCGTGACATAACATGCGACTGGAAATGCGCCGAGAAAGATCAAAAGCCACGGCGAAGCATCGAGCGACGCGAAGTGTCGAACAAGCAGTTGACCAACAGACGATCCCAGCACGCCCGCCGAAAGGATTTGTGCGCAGCCGGGCGTGATCACGCGACCCGCGAAGTAAACAAGACAGAGAAAGATCGCGGGCGCCGCTAACTCACTGGCAATAACAAGTGGCCCGGAAGTATTACCTGCCGAGACTGCGGCGATCGCCAAGAAGTTCAAAGGCACTAGCAACGTCGCGATCGTTAAAATACCGCGGCTAGTAGTTTTCAATTTCCAACGATATTGCGTGTACAAGCCGATGCCGAAGAGCACGGCCGTGACAGTCGTGAAGATCAGAAACTTGAGAACGGGAATCTCGGCGATCTGCGCCCAGAGACTAACGACGAGCGCGGTCGAGCAACCGATGATGAGCAAGCCACCGATGATCTCGCCCCAGCGGATGTTGCTTTCTTCCATGAAGGAATTGAACAGTTGCGAGAATGATTTATGATGTGTGATATCCATGACATGTATAGACAGGATTCTCAGGATTAACAGGACCTATGAACCTCTTTGACGCCATCTTCCGGAATGACCCTTCGTCACCAGCAATCCGTTTCGACGGCCGCACGATCACGTATGGAGAATTGCGCGCCGAGACGTCGATGATGGCCCAGGTCATCAACTCGCTCGGCGTCGCAAGCGGCGATCGAGTTGCGCTCCTGCTTCACGACTCACCCGAGTTTGTCGAAGCGTTCATCGCCACGATTTCGCTTGGGGCAATCGCCGTTCCCATCAACATGGTGCTGCGAGCCGGAGAGCAGTGTTCAATCCTTCACAATTCCGGCGCCAGTGTGGCCTTCATCGAGGCCGAGGCCTGCCGCACGTTGCTGACACATGCGCCAGAAAAGTTGCAGTCACTGAAAAATGTGGTTGTTGTGGAGCGTCCAACCGGGCGGACTTGTTACGAGAACATCGGACCGGTAACTCTTCATTCCTTCGATCTTTTGCGCGAGAAAGCAGCCGGAGAAAACCTCCATTTCCCCGTTGCTGGTCCAAACGATCCGGCATTCATCCTTTACACATCCGGCAGCACGGGCGAGCCGAAAGGCGCCGTTCACACGCAGGACCACATCTTCTACACAAAGGAAACCTTCTGTCGCGAAGTGTTGCAACTGACGACTGACGATCGCCTCTTCTCGTCGTCGCGATTGCCGTTCGCTTACGGTCTCGGCAACAGTCTAACGTTTCCACTACTGAACGGCGCGACGACGATTCTCTGTCGCGAGAAGCCGTCGCCCGACATCATCTCGCGCATGTTCAATGAGCATCGGCCGACGATCTTTTTCGCCGTTCCCGTGGTCTACAACCTGCTGCTCGAACATCATCGCGCCGGGATGAAGCTCGACTGTTCGAGTCTGCGGCTCTGCGTCTCGGCTGGTGAAGCGCTGCCCGCTCAGATCGGTGAAGAGTGGGAAAAAGAGTTTGGTGTGCAACTGCTCGACGGCATCGGATCCACTGAGATGCTGCACATGTTCATGTCAAACTTCGAAAACGAGGTGTGCTACGGCAGCAGCGGACGTTTGATCCGCGGCTACGAGGCACGTTTGGTTGATGACAAGGGCGAGCCCACGCCGGTGAATACAGAAGGACATCTTTGGATCAAAGGCGAGAGCGCGGCGCTGTATTACTGGGAAAATCCGGAGGCGACTGCGAATACATTCGTCGATGGCTGGGTGCGCACCGGCGACTTGTATCGCTACGACAGCGACGGCTACTGGTTTCACATGGGACGCAGCGATGATTGTTTTAAATCGAGTGGGCGATGGGTCTCGCCGGTTGAAGTCGAGGGTGCGTTGTTGCGGCACGAGGGCGTGGCGCGCGCGGCTGTGGTTGAAGATTTTGACTCCAATCACCTTCCGTGTGCGTGTGCGTTTGTTGTGAAGCAGGATGTAGAATCGGACTCAGCGCAACTGGAGCACGAACTGCGCAAGCTCACGGCTCAATCGCTGCCGCGACACAAACAACCGCGGCGGTACGTGTTCGTCACGGAGCTGCCGTACACGGCGACGGGAAAGGTTCAGCGGTTCAAGTTGCGGCAAAGCTTAAAATCTGTGTAAATCAGGATAAAAATCGTGTCATCTGTGGTTAAAAGTATTCAGGAAACATATGCTCCGAAGCTCGCGTGTTTCGGCTGTGGACCGGCGAATCCGAAGGGGCTGCACGTCCGCAGTTTTGCAGACGGTGACGAGGTTATTGCGGAGTGGCAGCCGAGTAAGGAGTATGAAGCATTTGAGGGAATGTTGAGCGGCGGGATTATCGGCACGCTCCTCGATTGTCACTGCAACTGGTCGGCGGCGTGGCACCTGATGCAGAAAGCCGGCGCCGACAAACCGCCCTGCACCGTCACGGCTGAGTACTCGATCAAGCTCTTGCGCCCGACGCCGAGCGATCGTCCAGTGAAACTCGTTGCGCGCGTGGTCGAGTCGAGTGGCGACAAAGCAATCGTCGAAGGCGAGCTGATCGCGCACGACAAAGTTTGCGCCACTTGTCGCGGCACTTTCGTCGCTGTCAAGCCGGGCCATCCCGCGTATCACCGTTGGTAATTAATATGTCGTACATGATTCATCGTCCACGTCGACTTCGCCGAACTGACGCGATCCGTTCGCTCGTACGCGAGACCCGGCTCGCGCCGGAAAATTTCGTGTTGCCGTTGTTTGTCTGTCCCGGCACAGGCGTGCGTCGCGAGATCTCGTCGATGCCGGGCGTGTTCAATCTCTCGATCGATGAGCTGACAAAAGACGTCGCTGCTGCACAGGACACGGGCGTGCGCAGCATCATTCTTTTCGGCCTGCCTGAGTCGAAAGATACAGGAGGCACCGGAGCTTACGCGGAAGACGGAATCGTCCAGCGTGCCATCCGCGCGGTGCGACAGTCGTCGCCGGAAATGATCGTCATGGCTGACACGTGTCTCTGTGAGTACACGTCGCATGGTCATTGTGGTGTCGTGCGCGGTGGTGAGGTTATCAATGATGAGTCGCTCGATCTAATCGCGCGCACGGCGTTGAGCCAGGCGGCGGCGGGCGCAGATATCGTCGCGCCGTCAGCGATGATGGATGGTCAGGTTGAAGCGATTCGCACCTTACTCGACGCCGAGGGGTTCGAGAACACGGCGATCATGGCGTACGCGGTGAAGTATGCGTCGGGGTTCTATGGACCATTTCGTGAGGCGGCACAGAGCGCGCCGGAATTCGGCGACCGCCGCGCGTACCAGATGGATCCGCCAAACGTGCGCGAAGCGATGCGCGAGGCAGAGCTCGACTACGCCGAGGGTGCAGATATCCTGATGGTGAAACCTGCGACTGTTTATCTCGACGTACTGAAGATGGTGCGTGAGCGATTTGATGTTCCGTGCGCGGCGTATCACGTATCTGGCGAGTACGCGCTGATCAAAGCGGCGGCGCAGAAAGGCTGGATCGACGAAGAGCGCGTGATGATGGAAACACTAACGAGCATCAAACGCGCCGGCGCCGACATCATCCTAACGTACTACGCGCGCGAGGCGATCCGCGTGTTGAAGAGGTAAGAAACCTCTAGAACAAGTCAACGAATGAGAATAGG
>DATFDT010000136.1:0-10885 GCA_035251975.1 Pyrinomonadaceae bacterium
AAAGGGCCGGGACATCTCGTGCGTCATGAGTACAAGCGCGGCGCCGGCGTTCCGTGTCTTCTCGCTGTGCATCAGGATCCGACTGGCGACGCGAAGTCGATCGGATTGTCATATGCATCTGCGATCGGTGGCGGGCGCGCCGGTATCATCGAAACGACTTTCCGTGAGGAAACGGAAACAGATCTCTTCGGCGAGCAGGCAGTACTCTGCGGTGGTCTAACATCATTAATCAAAGCAGGCTTCGAAACTTTAACGGAAGCTGGGTACGCGCCTGAGATGGCTTATTTCGAGTGTCTGCATGAGATGAAACTCATCGTCGATCTACTCTACGAAGGCGGCATCTCAGAAATGCGCTACTCGATTTCGAACACAGCACAGTACGGCGACATGACGCGCGGCCCAGTTGTGGTCAATAATGAAACCAAGCATCGCATGCAAACGCTTCTGAAAGACATTCAGTCGGGAGCGTTTGCGCGCGACTGGATGAACGAAGCAAAAAATGGACGACCGCGCTTTCAGCAACTCGACGATGAAGCGCGCGAGCATCCGATCGAGGACGTCGGCGCACGTCTGCGTACAATGATGCCGTGGCTTGCACAAAGCCGTCTCGTAGATAAGGCCAGCAATTGAGCTCGAAACAACGCAGTCATACGATCACACGTGGCGTGGAGCGAACGCCGAACCGGTCGATGCTCCGCGCCGTCGGCTTTACAGATACCGACTTTCAAAAACCGATCATCGCAGTGGCGAACGGCTACAGCACGATCACGCCGTGCAATGCCGGCCTCGATCGTCTCACCGAGCGCGCGGTTGCAACCCTCCGTGAAGCCGGCACAATGCCGCAAACCTTCGGCACGATCACAGTCAGCGACGGGATCTCGCAGGGCACAGAAGGAATGAAATACTCGCTCGTGTCACGCGAGGTCATTGCTGATTCGATCGAGACTGTGTGCCAGGCGCAATCAGTCGATGGGCTACTGGCAATCGGTGGCTGTGATAAGAACATGCCGGGCGCGATGATCGCGATCGCGCGTTTGAATATTCCTTCAATCTTTGTTTACGGAGGAACCATTAAACCCGGTCATTTGCAGGGTGAAGATCTGACGATCGTGAGCGCGTTCGAGGCGGTCGGGAAGTATTGCGCGGGAAAGATCAGCGAGGACCAGTTGATTGAAGTCGAGCGTCACGCGTGTCCGGGCATCGGCTCGTGCGGCGGCATGTTCACTGCAAACACGATGTCAGCAGCGATCGAGGCGATGGGCATGTCGCTTCCCTTCTCTGCGACGATGTCCGCGGACAGCGATGAAGTCGTTGAGAACGTAGCAGCTACAGCTACGGTGCTCGCCCGTGCAGTACAGAAGCAGATCCTGCCGCGACAACTACTCACACCCGCAGCTTTCGAAAATGCGATCGCGGTGGTGATGGCTACGGGAGGGTCGACGAACGCGGTGTTGCACCTGCCTGCGATCGCTCATGCAGCAGGCATCAAGCTCACGCTCGATGACTTCGAGAGAATCAGGGAACGCGTGCCGGTGCTTTGTGATCTGAAGCCTTCGGGCCGGTATGTCGCAACAGATCTGCACAACGCCGGCGGCATTCCACAAGTGATGAAGATGTTACTCGCGCACGGCTTGCTACACGGCGATGCACTGACGATCAGCGGCGAGACAATAGCGCAGGTGCTGGCTAACGTGCCTGAAAACCCGCGCGAAGATCAGGACGTCATACGGCAGTGGAACAATGCGGTTTATCCGGAAGGCCATCTTGTGATTCTGCGTGGCAATCTCGCGGTCGAAGGCGCAGTCGCGAAGGTCTCCGGCTTGAAGAACAAGGTCATCACGGGGCCGGCGCGTGTCTTTGATTCAGAAGAATCGTGTTTGCACGCAATCCTGTCAGCTGAGATCAAACCGGGCGATGTGGTGGTGATACGTTATGAAGGTCCGAAAGGCGGACCCGGCATGCGCGAGATGCTCGCACCGACGTCAGCGCTGATCGGTGTGGGACTCGGCGATTCAGTCGGGTTGATTACCGATGGACGTTTCTCAGGTGCGACGTACGGAATGGTTGTCGGGCACGTCGCGCCCGAAGCAGCGGTTGGTGGCAATCTCGCGCTCGTCAACGAAGGCGATTCGATCACGATCGACACTGAACGCAGGCTGTTGCAGGTAAATGTTCCGTATGCTGAGCTGGTGCGACGGCGTGAAAACTGGCGTCCACCGGCTCCACGTTACACGACTGGAGTCCTCGCGAAATATGCGGCCCTCGTGAGTAGCGCGAGCCTCGGCGCTGTAACAGATAATTAAATTTAGAGTTCAACGGGCTTTCTCTGCGCAACCTCTGCGTTCTCTGCGTCTCTGTGGTTGGCTATTCTTATGACCACAGACGCAGAGGTTGCGCAGAGAAAGAAAGTTCGACCCTCACTTGACCGGCTTCACTGCCTTCCCCTAAAGTGACTCATTTCGCATGGCAATACGTATCGAAAACCAATACGAGGGTTCGCTGCCCAAAGGCGCGCTCGAACAGATTGAGAGCGCTTTTGACAGCCTGCCGCGTGAACACACGCGCGGCATCGAGCGAATCCGGCTTGTGCCTTTTATTACCGATCCGCGCATCAAGGGCACGGCGTTTCAAGCGACCGAGTTGCCGGGGCTTTACCATCCGCGACAGGGCCCGAAAGGCGCGTGGCTCGAGATCGCAGTCAACGTCCTGTTGCAGCCGGACAAGCCGTTTCACAAGCGCGTCATTCCGCGGATGTCGTTCAAGAGTAATCTCGTGGCGCTCGTGTTTTCACTCGTCGGCCAGCACTACCACATCACGCTAAAGCACTCGCTGAAGAAGACGCAGCTCGAGCCTGCTGTGCGTGCGTACACGGAAAAGCAGTTGAAAGCGTGGAACGAGAAGAAGCACAGTTTCCGAGCGAAACTGTTCAAGCCGCTACAACCGACGTTTGAGCGTTGGGCGAAGTCATTGCAGAAGAGGGCGGCGGCTGAAAAGAAGAGACAGGCCAGTTAGAGACCGGATTTACAAGATTTTTCAGGATTAACAAGTTTTCTTTCTTGTAAATCATGAAAGATCTTGTTCATCTTGTACTTCATCTATCTCGTCTGCTACGGCCCGCAGAATCAACGCAACTTCCGCATCACTCACCTGCGATGCGCGAAACTTCACTTCAATATTGAAATCCTTTTCAGGCGATGCGTACTTGAACACGTAGGGCTTGTTGTCAGGCACGACGCGGGGTCCCATTTCCTGGCGCCGCACTTCCCTCGCGTCGTTACGATTCAAGCCACGCGTCGCAATATCTTTCGCCAACCTTCGCATCGAGTCGTCATCGGGTTGGCGCACGATCTGAAGTAATGACGACTTCGCATTGATATCAGCCGCGCGGCAGACTTCCCGCACGTCATCAGGAATACGCGCGATCGCCAGAGCCTCGCTCACCGTCGTCCTGCTCTTACCAACTTTGCGCGCCACGTCGTCGTGCGTGTAACCAAAACGCTCGCACAGCGCGAGCAGTCCATCGGCTTCTTCCCAAACCGTAAGATCCTTGCGCTGCATGTTTTCAATCAGCGCGATCTCTGCAACTGTGCCTTCGTCGACTTCCATCTCGACACACGGCACTTCCTTCAGTCCCGCCTTTTGCGCCGAACGCCAGCGACGCTCACCGGCGATGATCATCCAACGCCCGGTGAGTCGATTCGGTTTGACGAGCAGCGGTTCGAGCACGCCCTTCTCGGCAATCGACGCGGTGAGCTCGGTGAGATCGCCGAATTCCGTGCGCGGCTGTTCCGGGTTCGGATCCAGCTTGTCCACGGCTATCATCCTGCCGACCTGCTGCGGCCGGTGTTGTGACAGTTCTTCGACGTAATGCGCGTCGTGGCGCATCTGGAGGCCGGTTGGCAATCCCCTCTTAGACACGGCTAATTACCTCTTCGCAAAGTTTTCCATATTCGATTGCTCCGGATGAGTTCGGAGCAAAGCTAAAGATCGATTCCTTGTAGGCGGGCGACTCTTCCAGTCTGACACTCTTCGTGATGACAGTATCGAAAAGTTTTGGACCAAACACCGTCTTGATCTGTTCATGAACTTCGCGCGCGAGCGTCGTGCGTTTGTCGTGCAACGTCACGAGCACGCCGAGCAATTCGAGATTCGGATTCGGACGCGCTTTGACTTTCTCGATCGTCTCGAGCAGATCGTCTGTGCCTTCGAGTGCGAAGTACGACGATTGGATCGGAATCAACACATGCGAAGCCGCGACGAGCGCGTTAACGGTGATTAGTCCGAGCGTCGGTGGCGTATCGATCACGATGACTTCGTACTGTTGCCGGAACGGCTCGAGACGATCTTTGAGACGGAAAGGCGCGTCGAAATCACCGACGAGTTTGGCTTCGAGTTTTGCGAGATTGATTCTTGCGGGAACGACGTGCAGGTTCTCGACCGGAGACTGGTAGACCGAATCTTCCACGGGCGCCTCGCCGTCCATCATCAACTCGTAGATCGAGCGTTCTACTGAGCGTGGATCGAGAAACGAGATTGAGCTGTTGGCTTGTGGATCGAGATCGAGAAGAAGGACACGTCTTCCCTTGCGGGCAAAAGCGGCGGCGAGATTGATGGCGGTAGTGGTCTTTCCTACCCCACCTTTTTGGTTGGCGATGGCAATTACCATTCGCTGCACAGTGGCCAACTATCGCTCCATAAATTAGCAAACCTCTTCTCTGTGTAACCTCTGTGTTCTCTGTGTCTCTGTGGTTAATAGGTCACCACAGAGACACAGAGAACACAGAGGTTGCACAGAGATTACATTGGTAAGTCTCCGGCCTCACCGATAACATCGGGCCATTCTTCTTCACTCGCACTCATCTCAGGCTCTTCGCTGTCTTCGGTCGACAGCGTGTTGTGCGAAGCCTTGATCACTTCCATGTCGACAAAGATCGGACAGTCAGCTCGCAACGCCAACGCGATCGCGTCGGACGGTCTCGAATCGAGCACCAGACGATCTCCATCACTATTTCGCATTTCTATCACAGCGAAGAACGTGTTATCGCGCAAGCTCGTAACCACAACTCGCTCGACACGAACACCCAACTCGACGATCAGGTTGCGCAGTAGATCGTGTGTCATCGGACGCGGCGGTGCATGCTTTTCGATCTCCAGCGCGATTGCATTCGCTTCATACGCGCCCACCCAGATCGGCAGCATCGTATCACTTTGAACGTCTTTCAAAATTATTATTGGAGTCCCGCTATTGGGATCCATCATTAACGCTCGGATCTTAACCTCGATTTCCATATGCAGGTACCCCTAACCCTACCGCTGATCCTGTAACAAGTTACCATATAAACTATTTGTCTTTGCTGTTGTCACCAACACGTCCACGATCTCGCCTTCGAGACTGCTGTCGCCTGCGAAATTTACGACTTTGTGGCAAGTTGAATGCCCAGTGAGATCGTTTTCAGAACGCGAGCTCTGTCTTTCAGCAAGCACACTCAGCGTGCGACCGACGTACGCGCGGTAAATCTTCTCCTGCGCCGCGCGGTGCACCTTTTCAAGTTCGAGGAAGCGGGCCGTCTTTTCAGTCTCGGGAACGTTATCGTGAAACTCTGCTGCCGGAGTTCCCGCACGCTTTGAATACTTGAAGATATACAGACTGTCGTACTCACACTCTTTGACTAGCTCGATCGTTTGTTGAAAATCCTCGTCCGTTTCGCCCGGAAATCCGACAATGATGTCGCTTGTCAGCGCTAGTCGCCTGCTCGAATTCTTTATACGCTCGATTCGAGCGAGATAGTCCGCTCGCTTATGACCGCGGCGCATCAGTTTGAGAATACGATCGCTGCCCGATTGCACCGGCAGATGAACCCAGTCACAGAGGTTCGGGTTTTCTTCAATTGCAGAAACGATGTCCGGGTGAAAGTCGCGTGGGAATGAAGTCGTGAACTTGATGCGCGGCAATCCAGTCGCGGCAACTGCTCGCAATAGACGACAAAACGGCGTCGCACCCGCGAATCCTTCAAGTCCGTCTTCGACACGCGGGCGATAGCTGTTCACGTTCTGCCCGATCAGATGGATCTCTTTGTAACCAAGCGCCTGGAGTCTTTTTGCTTCGGCAACGATCTCACTCGCCGGACGGCTGCGTTCGCGTCCGCGTGAGTACGGCACAATGCAGAACGAGCAAAACTTATTGCAGCCTTCGATGATCGGGATGAAAGCGACGTGTGGTGAGTGTCGCTCGACTGGAGAAACGTCCCACGACTCGTCTTCGCCGCGCTCGCCGAGGTCGAGCACTTGCTTCTCGCCGTCGCGCGCGCGTTCGATCAGTGTTGGAATGCGATCGGTGGCGCGTGTTCCGATCACCATGTTGACTGACGATGCCTGTTGAAAAACAGCGTCGCCTTCGAGTTGGGCCACACAACCCATCACGCCTACGAGAAGGTCGCGGGATCGCTGTGCGCGCAGCTCGCCGATGCGAGTGTAGACTTTGCGCTCTGCCTTTTCGCGCACGGAGCACGTGTTCAGCAGAACGACGTCTGCGTCATCAACAGAGTCACAGAGATCGTATCCACTGGCGCGGAGACCCGTGGCGGCGCGCTCAGAATCAGCTACATTCATCTGGCAGCCATGCGTCTCTATGTACACTCGCGGCTTCATGCTTTGCACCGTTTTGATGTGCCGACAGTCTACCAGAAATCATTTAGAGAACGCGATAGCGACATTTTGAGAAAGTAGCCGCAAAAAGGCACAAAAGGCACAAAATAAAAATCAAAAATCATTTTGTGCCTTTTGTGCCTTTTTGCGGCTGATCAAGATTTATCGCTTTGAATTTTCGGATCGCTTGATTCTTCAGTTTTTCGCTTGTAGTATCGCGGCGTCAGTAAACCCAGAAAAGAGAGAAAGGCTCCTCATGTCCTTCAATAAAATAATTCTCGTGGGAAATCTCGGTCGCGATCCCGAGCTGCGTTACACCGCCCAGGGCACTCCCGTATGCAGCTTCAGCATGGCGACCAACGAACGCCGCAAAGATCGTAACGGCGAGATGCAGGACCATACGACGTGGTTCCGCATCACGCTCTGGAACCGCCTGGCGGAAACTGCCTCACAGTATCTGCAAAAAGGTAAACAGGTTTACATCGAGGGTCGATTGCGCGTGGAAGAATACATCGATCGCGATGGCAAACCCCGCCACTCGCTCGAAGTGTTTGCGACCGATATGCAATTCATCGGCTCGCGCGGCAGCGATGAAGGCGGCGGCGGCAACTACGAACGCGCTGCTTCGGCTGGAGCCGGTGGTGGCGGCGGCGGACCCGCGGATTCACCGGGAGATCTATCAGACGACGATATCCCGTTCTAGTTCGCCGGGTCCTTGCGAGCGGCCGTAGTCTTTTCTACAAAAAGCAGAACATCGAAGCTCCTCCATCCACAGATTACACAGATTTTATAACTCAATCTGTGTAATCTATGGATAAGCAAGAAACGAATCTTACTTCTCCAACATACACAGTAGAAGAAAATCCGAACCTCATTTCTGAGGGCGCGCCCGGACGCCTCGAAAGGAAGTCCATGCCTGATCTCTCTAACTGTGTCGTTTTCTTTGATATCGGCGATACGCTCGCCTCAGTAAGAATAGGACAAAACCACAGTATCGAGCTGACTCCGTTCCCCAACGTCATCGACGTACTGAAAAACTTGCGCACGCACGGCGCGGCGTGGATCGCTTCAACACGCTGACCGAAGAACTCGTCAGCAGCCGGTCAACATTTTAGAAAGAGAGGATTAGATGACATTCGAACTCGATGACAACGTACAGATCTCCAAAGACGAGCGCGGCAACGTGCAAGTGTTGGACCACTTTCAACAACCCTTCCTTGCCGGTGCCGTTGTGACGCTGGAAAGCGCTGGGGGCTTTGACGGATCTGCCTCCCCGAGTACTCCTCATGGTCTAGCCAACCAATACTTAAGACAGGTGGCTTCAGTTTACGGCATCGATCAAAACATGCTGTCGGATGCCAGCAGCAGTAACGGGCTCTCCGCGGAATCAGTTTCGTCTGACGGAAAACTCGAGCTGTTCGATGAAAAGGAAATCATGGGCACTACCACTGTTTCCTATCAGCAAACTTACGAAGGGTTACCAGTTTGGAAAGCCGGAGTCAGCGTCACCGTACAATCGGATCCGATGCGAGTTACGGCTTCGCAAAGTTCAGTTCATAAAGACATCAGTATCTCACCGGCCAGCCTCACAGCGAGTTCCTCAATCACCGCGGCGCAGTTGAAAAAGCTCCTCAATATCACGGGCACGAATCCTAAGATCACGTCGACGCGCAAATTGATCTATCAATACGATCCGGACAAACGAATCGATCCTGAAGTAGCCACTTCCAGCGGCGGTTCGTTTGAGAGTGGACCACCCACACTACCGCTGCCGGCGCTGTCGTCTCAGATTCAAGCCGGGCAACACTATGTCGTAACGGAAGTCCTCTTCTCGCTTCCGGTCGAAGACATTGGACCAGTCAACTGGCGCGTGTTTATCGAAGAACAGACTGGTGCAGTGCTTTACCTGCGTGCCCTGATTGCCTGTGCCGCCGGTCAGATATTCAGAACCGATCCGCTGACTGCAGGCGCGGGACCGGCTGTAACTCCAATTGCCGGAGCCCCAGCGCTCAACCCGTTTCGGAGCATCGTTACACTCGAAGGTCTCACCGCCGCAAATCCTCAGCAGCTCAGAGGTCAGTTCGTGAGACTAGTTGATAGTGAGGCGCCCGTGGTTGCGGCGCCAACTTCAATGAATCCGCCCGCAAACTTCTTTTTCGATGCTCCGAGTCGAGAGTTTGCGGCAGCGAATGCCTATCACCATTGTGATGGACTGTTCCGGTTGATGCAGGGAATGGGATTCAATCTCGGCAGCTACTTCGATGGCACCGCGTTTCCCGTACCGGTGGATGCCTGTGCGTTTAATGACGTCATAAACGCTCGTGCACCGGGCAATCCCGCCGGTACGGGTTCGGGAGGGTTTCTCTTTGGACTCGCAGGTAGCCCCTTTCCCGCAGTAAGCATTGCCGCTGACGTGCGAGTTGTACTACACGAGTTTGGTCACACGATCCTTTGGGACAGTGTTCACTCGCCAAACTTCGGATTCGCACACAGCGCCGGTGACAGTCTCGCTGCGATTCTGATGGATCCGGAATCAGCGCTCCGCAATGACGCAGAAAGAAGGTTCCACACATTCCCATGGATTCTTCCCGATCGAAATCACGGTCGCGACGTTGCCACTGGTTGGGGTTGGGGCGGAACCAGGGACATCGGTGGATACAATAGCGAACAGATTCTCTCGACCACGCACTTCCGCATCTATCGTTCGCTTGGGGGTGATGCCACTGACGTCGCGCGTCGCAAGATGGCCGCTCGACAAACCGTCTACCTGATCTTCCGAGCCATTGGTTCGTTGGCATCAAATCCAGTAACGCCAACGCCAAACCCGGGAACGTATGCCACTGCTTTGATGAACGCAGACATTGGTACCGCGAACTTCGAAGGTTACCGTGGCGGAGCGTACCACAAGGTTATTCGCTGGGCCTTTGAGAAACAGGGATTGTTCCAACCGGCAGGTGCGCCAGTTCCGGTGACGAGGCCAGGTGCGCCGCCGAGAGTGGACGTCTACATCAACGATGGCGTCGATTACCAGGGCAACCAGCGCAACGGTGAATACGCGTTCCAACCGGTTCACTGGGAGTGTAGAGACATCTGGAATCGGCTCAGCGCAACTCCTGGTGGCGGTGGAGGTGTTCATGAAACACCGATCGTTGGTCGTACAAACTTCGCCTTTGTGCGAGTAAAAAACAGAGGCACTGAAGCAGCAACCAATGTTGCGGTGCGCGGTTATTCCGCGGATCCGGGAGCCGGCCTGAGTTGGCCCGGAGACTGGAAACCGATGCTCACTCCGCAACTGAACGTGGCCAGTATTCCATCGGGCGGCGAAGTGATTGTTGGACCCTTCAAGTGGCGGCCAATGGTTGTCGGACACGAATGCATGTTCATGGAAGCCAGCTCGGCTGCCGATCGCAGCAATATCGATCCGGCTACTTTCTTCCCGAGCGCCACTGGACCAACGCCCGAATGGCGCGTCGTTCCGTTTGACAATAACATCGGACAACGGAATGTTTGTCCCGTTGCTGGAGGCGGCGGACTTCGGGGATTACTTTCTTCGTTCATCAACAGAAAGTTCAAGGTACGCAATCCGTCGGAGAAAACTGCTCGCTATGAGATCAAGGCGGAGTTGCCGAAGCTACTTGCGGAACGAGGCTGGAAAGCGACTATAGATCAGCGAGAGATGACGCTCAGCTTTGGTCTCGGACCTGGTGTGTCACGAACCGTCATGGTGGCGTTGAGGCCGGGCCGTGAGTTTACGACTGAAGAGGTCAAACAGACTCGCGGCGCGAGAATCCGTCTCTCCGTGTTCGCAGATGGTAACGTGATTGGCGGTATGACTTACGAGCTGGATCCGTCGCTCAACCGGGCTCCTCGCGAGCAGGTTGGCGCACAACCCATCGCACTCGACGATGCGGAGATTGAAGAAGCAATCCGCAACGCCCAGGAAGATGGCGAAGCTATTCCCGTCGAGAACACGAAGGAAGATAACGGGGGTGATGTACCAGCAAAGGTTGAAAAGCCCGCAGACAACGGTGCCTGGATTCTCTCGCAGTTGAACTTGCTGAACGAAGGTAGTGGCAAAGTGAAGCGAGTCTCGCTGCGGAAAGTCCTGCTGGAAGTCGATCTGGAGGACTAGGATGGTCTGAACCCGCGACGGCGAAGGACTAGGATGAGCCCGCAACGGCGAAGGACTAGGATGAGCCCGCGAAGCGGGTGACAGCATAAAGCCTGGGGCGCAAGCCCC
>DATFDT010000137.1:0-6805 GCA_035251975.1 Pyrinomonadaceae bacterium
GCTCTTCCGATTCTATTTCTCGACGAGCCGTTCGAGGGCGTCGACGCGATTGCTTCACGTACGCTGAAGGATCTCCTCTCGCGACTAACTGCCAGAGGATTGACGGTATTTCTCACGTCACACGTACTTGAGATCGTCGAACGTCTGTGCAGCGACATCGCGATCATTGCGCAGGGTAAATTACTGGCTTCGGGATCGTTGAATGAACTGCGAAAGGGGATAGGACCTGTGTCACTCGAAGAGTATTTCATTCACGTGGTCGGTGGGACACGCAGCTCCAATGAAGAAGATGTCCTGCAGTGGATGACCTAATATCCGCGATAATCGTGCATTTCATCCGTGTAATCCGCGTTTAAAGAAAAGTCTTGGCCTCATGCCCTCTGGTCGGCTAGAATCGTTTCCGTTGTAACCCTCACTGCCCAGAGCTTTCCTAAATCTACTCGTTCTCCCTACGAGGTCCCCAGTATGGATTCGAATGTCGGTCTTGCGATTCAATGTGTTGGCATACTCCTCATTACGCTACTTTCATTGTTCATGCAGTCGTCGATCAAGAGCAACGCGCTCAGGTATTGGACTGCTTCATGGGTGAGCCTTTCGCTTTCGCTAATTAGCCTGTTTGCTGCGTTCCGGCTCGCTTCAACCGCCACGATTTTTTACTCCTGCTACTTTCTCGCCGAGTACCTTTTCGGTTTGCTGTTCATCGCCGGTTGTCGCAGCCAGGTAACAGGCGAACCGTTAAGTAGAAAACACAGCTACTTTCTGATAGCCGCGGTCGTTGTGTCGCTCATACTGCCGTACGTCTCGCGCGACTTCAACGATCTCTTCATGATTCACGCCGCAATCCTCGCGACGTTGTTCATGATCGCGTTCTTTACTGTGCGCAAGGGTGGAGAAAAGAGCCCGGGAATTCAGTTGATGTTAGTGGCGTTGCTGTTGATGACGCTCGATTTTCTGCATTACGTGCCGGCGTTCGGAGCGCGCAAGGGACTTCTCGGATTCACAGTACCCGCTACGTATTTTCGTTACACGTCAGTCTTCGATCTGCTGTTTGAAATACTGCTCGGCTTCGGGACGGTGATGGTGTTGATGGAAAGCGTGCGTCGGGAAGTCGAGTTCACGAACCGGAAGCTAACAGACGCGCGCGATCAGCTCGAGTTGCTGGTCCAGATGGATCCACTGACGGAAGCGTTGAATCGTCACGCGTTTCACTCGCTGCTGCGACGGCCTGAATCCGGATCGGATAATAGGGCGACTTCCGGAAGCGTTGCGGTGCTCGACATCGACAACCTGAAACCGATCAACGACACGCTGGGACACACGGTTGGTGACAAAGCGATTCGTGCAGTGGCGCGGGCGATGCGTTCGCTCGTGCGTGCGGACGATATGCTGTTTCGTTGGGGTGGTGATGAGTTTCTGGTGTTGATGTTCAAGCTACCACAGCCTGAGGCGGCACGGCGGCTCGAGAAGTTGAACAAGATACTCGACGAGAACTGCGAGCGCTGGATTGGTGAGGCGGTGAAAGTGACGGTCTCGTTCGGCGTCGCGGGGTTTACGTCGTTAACCGATCTGGGGCAGGCAATCGAACAAGCAGATAAAGCAATGTACGCACAGCGCAATAAGGTGCGGGGCATCAAGGCTGGTGCGGAAAAGGGGTTAGGTGAGGCGGTCTTCTAAAGAATAGAACAATTAAAATAGAACAAGTCAGGAAGAGGGGCCTGCCCCCGCTCGTCCAATCCAAGCAACAGCGGGGGCAAGCCCCTCTTCCTGACTTGTTCTATTCTTTAGGACGCCTCTACAATCAACTCTCTTCCAAACGTAAAGTTAGGCTTCTTCCGTCCCTTCATGTACTTCGCTGCGGTTTGGGATAGGGACGTGATCAGGATCGGCAACGCGATCGTGGCGTCGCAGGGCACGTAAGCTGTGTGTGCCCCGCGGGCGAGTCTTCCGTAGATCAATCCTTCATCAAACGAGACGGCATTCGATCTACCACCCGGATGCGGAGCGTCGGTCGAGATTTGGATCGCGTACTTGTGCCCGTGATGATGTTCCTTCTGCAGAAACGACGAGAGCGCCGCCTGTTGAATAAAGCTCTTCGTCGTCCCACCACCAAGATTGAGAATTCCCGACACACGCGCGTTGACCATCACGTTCATCATGTCGAGTACATCCTGAATCGTGTCGAAGAGGAAATTATTCTTCTTCTCAAAACGCGCACCCGCAATCCCAACCGCCAAACCACTATCGGCAATCGCCGGACAGAAGATCGGCACCTTCGCCTTGTACGCCGACGTCAACACACCATCTTCCGACGCGATCTCAGCCAGCTCGCGTCCCAAAAGATGTAAGAACTCGCGCACCGAATACGCGCGTGTTTGATCGAGTTGATTAGTAAATCCGCCAATCCATTCCTTTGCTTCGCGATATTCCTCGTCGCTCGCGAGCAGATCCCACATACGACTGATCTGCGCTGATTCGAGTTCAGCGTCAGTCATGCTTGGATGGGCCTGGAAATGATAACGTCCGAGTGTTTCGTGTAGATCGTGAAAAAGGAGTGAACCCGAAAGGACCAGCACATCAACGAAGCGGTTCTTGATCACATACGCCAGCAAGCGGCGCATGCCCGCGGGAATGAGGGCCCCTGAAGCCGCGACCATGATAGTCGTGTTATCGCCAAGCATGTCGAGCCAGATGCGATGCGCTTCGGCAAGTTGGCGGCCTCCAAAGCCTGTTCCTTCCATCTTCTCGAGAAGTCCCGCCACAGAGCGATCGCGGTCCACCTGGACTGGACGCGTAGGAGTGGTCAGATACTTCGATGCTTTTGGTTTTCGTTGAGTAACCATGCAGGTTGTCAAACCTCTTGGATTGAACGTTCGGGTAGATCGAATTTCAGTTATTACATAATCAGTAATCAGTCTTCCGCCGTGAACGCGACTTCACGCCGTTCACTGCGAGATAGGTATAAGCCTCGTAACGCGACTCGTAGAACTGGGCCAGGTCGTAGCCCTCGGCTTCGCTCAGCTCGCCATCCTTGACGCGCCGGTTGATCAGACGTCGAAAACCGTCGTGCAAAAAACTGCGCTCGTAGCGTGCACGCTCGGCCGCGGCGCCTACTGTCGTTCCCCTGATGACCTTCTTGATCAGGAATCCTTCTTCGTCGATGTGTATGTGTGCCTCGTGCGGCGCACCGAAAAGATTGTGATTGTTTCCCATCACTTCCTGGTACGCGCCCACCAGCATGAATGCGAGGTAATAAGGCTCGTCCGGATTGAGGTTGTGCAACTCGAGCACCTGCTTGACGTCGTGCAGGTCCACAAACTTGTCGACGATACCGTCCGAGTCGCAGGTGATGTCGCAGAGCGTCGCGTATTCAGTCGGTGTTTTATTGAGATGATGAATCGGAACGATCGGAAACAGTTGATCGAGCGCCCAGTGATCGGGGACTGAACGAAACACGGAAAAGTTGGTTAAATATTTTGCGCAAAGCAGTCGGCGCAATTCGCCAAACTCTTCTGACACGTATTTCGCTTGTTGCGCATACCGGTCGGCGCGCTCGCAAACGTCCCAGAACAGCACCTCGCCTTTCGCGCGATCTTCGAGCGAGATCAATCCGAGATCGAAGAGTGTGAACAACTCTTCGCGATGTTCGAGGGCGTCGTGATAATACTCACGATAGTTCTTCACCGTGATCGACTCGCGCAGATCGCCGAGCTCGATCACGACTTGTGGATCGTCTTCGTCGATCGCGATCGGAGTGATGTCTTCGACGACGGTTTCGATTTCGTCGAGAACATTTGTTACGAGAATCGCGTGATAAGCAGCGAGGAAACGTCCCGACTCCTGGATGATCGTCGGATGCGGAACGTTCTCGTCGTCGCAAACCTGCTTGATCGTGTAGATGACGTCGTTGGCAAATTCCTGTGCGGTGTAGTTTGCTGAAGAGTCGAATGCGGTCTTCGAGCCGTCGTAGTCGACAGCCATACCGCCGCCGACGTCGAGCAGCTCGATCGGCACCTTCATCTGGAAGACCTTCGCGTAGACGCGCGCCGCTTCTTTCATCGCGTTCTTGATACGCTTGATGTCGGTGAGCTGTGAGCCGATGTGGAAGTGGAGCAGCTTCAGCATGTCCATGCGATCGGCTTCTTCGAGACGGCGGATCACTTCGAGAAGCTCAGTCGTTGTTAGTCCAAACTTCGCGGCTTCGCCACCCGACTTTTCCCAGCGGCCTGAACCTTTCGAGTAGAGCTTGACTCGCATACCGAGCATCGGTAGTGCGCCTTCGTGGTGCTCGACGACGTTGAGCACGTGATCGAGCTCGTTGAGTTTTTCGATCACGATCACGACTTTCTTTCCGACTTTCGCGCCCGCGAAGGCGAGCTCGATAAACTCCTGGTCCTTGAAACCGTTGAGCACGAGCAGGCTGTCGTTCGGTTGTTCGAGCGCGAGCGCGGCGTAGAGCTCGGCTTTAGAGCCGGCTTCGATTCCGAAGTCGTAGCGCGAGCCTTCGCGGAGGTACTCCTCGACGACTGAGCGCTGCTGGTTTACCTTCATCGGGTAAACACACATGTGCGCGCCCTGGTATTCAAACTCGCGGATGGAGCGGCTGAATGCGCGCTGAAGTTTTCTTACTTGAGCTGCGACCAATTGCGGGAAACGCAGCAGCACGGGTGCCGTGATGCCACGTTTGGCGAGGTCATCGATGATCTCTTTGAGGTCCGCGGACCGAGGATCTCCCTCGACGGGGCGGACGATAAGGTTTCCCTTCCGGTTTACATCAAAGTAGCCAGCGGCCCAGTTTTCGATTCCATAAGTTTCGAGCGTTTGCTCGATTGCCGTGGTCAATTGGCGGTCTCCTGCCTCAAAAATAAAACGTGAACGATATGACTCCTTTTAGCTGAAACACAGATGTACATTTTCCGAATCGAGTTGCGGAGTTTTTTGTTTGGGTGGAACGCTTTAGTCGGGGAATGTAACAGAAAATGGCCATTGCGGTCTATAACTTTTTTGTTTCATAACGCCTGCAAAACTGCGGATTTAGACGAAAATCCTCTGCCTATCCTCTGCGAAAACTCTGCGTCCTCTGCGCCTCTGCGGTGAATTAAGCTTTGCACCGTCATTTACTGCAGAGGCGCAGAGGACGCAGAGTTTTCGCAGAGAGAGCTTGACATCGTTCAGTTCGCGATTATAATCACGGTTTTTTACGTGAAGCCCTTCAATGCCGTACGACTGTTTTCCTAGAGTCGTTAAGCACGCCAAAATACTTCGCACCAATCACCGCGCGGGGGCGAAGAGCACCCCTAACACTCCCTTAATCTTTCAGGAGAGAAAATGAACCCTAAGACTGTCTTGAAATACGCTGCCGACCAGGGCGCCAAATTCGTTTCCGTTCGCTTCACGGATTTGCCCGGCTCCTGGCAACACCTGACCTTCCCGATCGCTGAACTCGGAGAAGACCAATTCGAAGATGGTTTCGGCTTCGATGCGTCTTCGATTCGTGGCTGGGCGGCCATTCACGAGTCAGACATGCTGCTCGTCCCCGACGCGACCCGCTTCTGGATGGATCCATTCGCGGAACAACCAACACTCTGCCTCATCGGCAGTGCCGTCGATCCGATAACGAAGGAAGGCTACGCCTTCGATCCACGTTCGGTTGCACAGCGCGCCGAGAGTTATCTGAAATTCACCGGCCTCGCCGACACCGCTTACTTCGGTCCCGAAGCTGAGTTTTTTGTGTTCGACCAGGTGAAGTTTCACAACGATGCGCACTCAGCCGGATTCACACTCGATTCAGACGAAGCACACTGGAACAGCGGCCGTGATGCAAACGAGTTTGCCGGAACCAATCACGGTTATCGCATTCGTGCGAAGGAAGGTTACGTGCCGTGCGCGCCGACCGATTCGCTGACGGATTTGCGCTCCGAAATCTCGCTGACGTTGGGCAAGTGTGGCGTGACTGTCGAGTGTCATCACCACGAAGTTGCTACCGCCGGACAATGTGAAATCGATTTTCGCTATTCGACAATGTTGGGGACGGCAGACAATCTTCAAATATTCAAATATGTAGTTCGCAATACTGCACACCAGTTTGGAAAAACGGCGACGTTTATGCCGAAGCCGCTGTATGGCGATAACGGTTCGGGAATGCACTGTCACCAGTCGTTGTGGAAGAGCGAGAAGCCGCTCTTTGCCGGCGATGGTTACGCCGGACTCTCGGACACGGCGCGCTATTACATCGGTGGATTGTTGAAGCACGCGGCGGCGATTGTCGCGTTTGCTGCGCCCACGACGAACAGCTACAAACGTCTCGTGCCCGGCTTTGAAGCCCCAGTGAATCTCGCGTACTCGGCGCGCAATCGTTCGGCGGCGATTCGTATTCCGATGTTCTCGACGAATCCGAAGTTGAAGCGGTTGGAGTTTCGTCCACCGGATCCGTCGTGCAATGCGTATCTCGCGTTTTCGGCGATGCTGCTGGCGGGACTCGACGGCGTTCAGAACCGGATCGATCCGGGTGAACCGCTCGAGAAGGACATTTACGATCTTTCACCGGAAGAGTTGAAGGACGTGCCGACGTTGCCGGGATCGCTAGACGATTCGCTCAAGGCGCTCGAAGCCGATCACGACTTCCTGTTGAAAGGCGACGTGTTCAGCCCGCAACTGATCGATCGCTGGATCACCTACAAGCGTGATCGCGAGATCACGCCGCTGCGCATGCGCCCGCACCCGCTGGAGTTTTCGCTCTACTACGATATTTAAGGCGAGGCAATTAGAGCGAGTTAGAATAGAACAAGTCAGGAAGAGGGGCTTGCCC
>DATFDT010000138.1:0-10890 GCA_035251975.1 Pyrinomonadaceae bacterium
CTTATTTATCGGAGCCAAGGTCCTTCAATCTGACTTTCCTCGTAACCGAATTCAAACCAATCTGATTGAAGTTCAGTCAACTCATCTCATCTTCTCGATCTCACAATGTGTAATTTTGACGGAAGAACTTCCGTGGCACCACGATTGCTCAATGGGCCAACCGTGGTCGCTCCACCTGGACCACAAATTCTTAGTTGGACCATACGGACGCAAATGAAGAAGAGCAAAGCTAACAAAAACACGCCCCGCAAGCTTCGCGGATTCTCCACCATCGAGCTGATCATCACCGCCACGATCCTGACGATCGTTACCGGCCTGGGCCTGATGGGAATCAGTCGCGCTAAAGCCAGTGTTCGGCTCGCAGGCTCAGCCCGCGAGTATGCATCGTACATCGAAAAGGCGCGCCTCTATTCCATTCGCAGCCACGCCGACGATGAGACGGAACGAGCCAGCATCGCGATCAACGACGATAAGGCCAGCTACAACGTGACGATGGACCTTGATGGCGACGGTGATATGGACCTGCGTACCATCAATCTTCCCTCCGGAATGACCTTCGAAACCATTGAGACCATCGCTTTCGATTGGCGCGGTCGCACGTGGAACACTGCCGGCGGAAACACCACGTCCAACGCGCAAGTTTCAATCACCCTTAGGTACGGCTCGGATGCAGTCTCCATCGACGTCACCGGCTCCGGCGACATCACAATCGACAGCAGGGTGTTCGACGATTCAGTGCCGACCGTGAATCTTAAAGTCGGAGATTTAACAGCCGGCGCGACTCCGGTCCCGACACCGGACACGAGTTCAGCAGCTACACCTGATACAAGCGGCGGCACGACCGATCCGACAGATCCAGTTGATCCAACAGATCCGACAGGGACCGGCGATACGACTTCTTCAAACCCGACGCCGACTCCGACACCAACACCAACGCCGACGCCGACGCCGACGCCAACGCCGACTCCAACTCCGCGTGCAACACCGAGCCCGACACCGACTCCGGAAGTTTGCAGCATAACGACGACCCCATCGACGCTGAGTCTGAGCTTGTTAGGAACCGGTTCGATCAAGGTCAGCCATAGCTCTTCGACGAGTCAAAAGATTACTGCCACTTCAAGCAAGCCGTCTGACTTGCAGGTAAGTGGATCTCAAACCGTCGACCCGGGAAACTCCGCGACGTTCACGATCAAATCAAAGAAACTACTGGGAACTTATTCGGTAACGTTTAGCGCTCCCTGCGGTTCGAAAACAGTGTCAGTTTTAGTCATTCTCTAATCGAGTGAACAAGGAAACAGGAAAGCCCCATGAAAATCCGAACTCCCAAAACTAAAACAGCGAACGGCGAGGGTGGTTTCACGCTCCTCGAAACCAGCATCGCGATGGTCGTGATGATGGTCGGTTCCCTCGCCTGCGCGTCGCTGTTTGTCTTCTCAATACAGAACAACGTCGGCGGCAGCGAACGTGCGCTCTCGATGGCCGTGGCCCAGCAACAGTTGGAACAACTCCGCAGCGTTGATTACGAAGACTCGACGCTGAACGATCTGACGACGAACTTCAGCGTGACAACTGGTGGACGCGCCTACAACGTGCAGAGAGAAGTTGTGACCGAAAAGAATTCCGACGATAAATCAAAAGAGTTGAAGAAAATCACGATCGCCGTCACGCCACAAGGTACTGGTCCAAACTGGACACGCACAGCCGTGGTGCTCGTCTCCTATCGTTCGACAATGGCGGGGGGAAGTTACAAGGTCGCCGACTGAGGGTGGCCACGGAGGGCCACCCCTACAGTTGATGCAAGTAGAACCACTCTTATTAACAAGGCAAACACTATGAAGATGCGACGTTCAAATAATCAGGCTGGGTTTTCTCTGCTCGAAGTGCTCATCGCGATGGGTATCACCGTCACGATCCTGACCCTGGCCACCACCTTACTCGCCGCCAGCTTTCGCGTGCGCTCCCGCGAAGATCGCAAGTCAGACGCTGTCGCCGACGTGCAACGCGCGCTCAACATCATGACGCGCGAGATTGCCAACGCCGGCTTCAAACTCCCCAGCGGACTTGCGGCCGTCTCGAAGAACGGCGTCGTCGCTAACGACAGCGATAGCGAGTCGCTGCGCATCGTGTCGAATCTGAATGGTATGCCTGATTCGGCCAACGGTTTTTTCGAAGATGGCGACGTTGACGATACCGACGAAGATCTCAAGTTTCTGATGTACGTCGATTCAACTATCGGTCAGCGCTACATCGTGCGTTACGAAAGAAACGGCAGCAACCAAACGACCGTGCTTGCGAACCGCATCGATTCACTCATCTTTCGTTACTACGATGAGAAAGTTACTTACGACACGACCGTCAGAACCGTCGACGGCGCTCAGATTTGCGACATTACGAATGTGAAGAATGCTGCGGGCAGCGATAAAAGCGAAGTATCGCCAGGCGAAGCCAAGTACATCGTGATCGCGGTTGGCGTGACCCTGCCGGCAGTTGGCAGCGCGAACACCAACGGTTATCAGCCCGCGTCCCAGGTCCAACTCACGTCAGACGTAGTCCTGCGCAACTCAATCGATTACTGAAGGAGCTCGATACAGCAATGAAACGCGATTCTAAACTGAATGCCAATAACCGCGCCGGCGAACGAGGCGCCGCGCTCGTAACGATGTTGCTGGTTTCTGTGCTTCTACTTGGTGCGGGCGGCGCATTGATCATGACGACGATGATGTCGGCAAACAACTCGGTCGGCTCGACCGCAGAGATGCAGGCTTACTACATTGCCGAATCCGGAATGCAGTCGGCGCTGAACGTGCTGCGTGGCAATACGAAGCCATTGCTCGTCGACAGTGACCGGATGAGTTTTCGCACCGCGATCATCCCGAGCATCTCGAACGGCGGAAACAGTGGCACACCGCGTTTCGCTGGTTGGCTGGCTTACAACGATCCGGCAAACGCGACGAGCCTCGTGCCCGTGAGTGTGGGAGGCATCACTGGCGGTTACAGAGTCACAATCGAGAACATGGATCCCAACAGTAACATCGTTGAGTTTCAAACTTCTGCAATCATCGACAACGGCGACGCCGGCAAGACATATCAAAAAACGTTCAATGCGGGCGGAACTAAGGAGGTGACGATCCGTTACCAGGGCCAGGGAGCAACCACGCTGAATCCCGATCCTAATACTTTTCCGCTGACGCTCGATTCAGCGCTCGGCAGTTTCGTTATTGAAAGACCAGCTATCAGCACCGACGACGATGTTGCAATCGAGAAGACTGGTTTCGAAATCACGATCACGCAATCTCTGCCGTGGGCGGCAACGACAACGCTCGAAGGCACGTTTGAAGGTGAGGTTGACGCTGCTTCGACAACAGTCAAAATCACTTTTGATAAAGCTTATGTGAGAGCTGACGGAACCAAGTACGCGCTCAATATCGCGGACGGTACGAAGGTGCTGAGTCTTGATTACAACATATCGCCAACCACCACGAGTATTCCTTCTAAAGTCACTTCTCCCGATCCGAAGCGCTTGCTGATCAAGTCGTACGGCTTTGGACCACAGGGCGCCGAGAAGCGTCTCGAGATGATGGTTAATCACGCAAATTTGGAATTTGAGTCGCCTGCGGGTTTCACAGTGAAGGGTCCCGACGATTGTTCGGGTGTTTCATTCGATTCGGGTAGCAGCGGCGCGAAGTGGTATTCAGGTGTGGACCATGCTGGAGTGGAACCGCAGCGTCCGGCCTTTGCTGTCTCACCGTGCGACAAAGACTCCGTCAATGCGGGTATTGTGAAACACGACACGGTAGTTGATCCCGAGATTGGTATCCTGGGAGACGATGAGACGACGCCGGGCACAGTCGACACACCTTCATTCCTGGACTCAGCCGACAAAGCGCGCGCGTATCTCCAGGGTTTGAAGGAGAAGGCAGAGTCGCTTGGTCGTCATTTTACTGGTCCTAAGACGATTGCCGATTCGATCAATGCCGGCAAGTTCACGTTTGTCGAGGGCGATTGCACGCTCCTGAGCGGTTCTGGATTTCTGGTTGTGACTGGCACGTTGACGATGCGCGGCAATACCGATTTCAGAGGCGTCATTATGGTGTTGGGCGAGGGCAAGCTGCTCCGCGAGGGTGGCGGCAATGGCGACATCTTCGGTGGCATCACGATCGCCGCCTTCGATCGCACTTCCGGAGGTTTCACTACACCGACGTTCCATACTGACGGTGGCGGTAACTCAACCATCCAATATGACTCTTCGGCCTTGAACATGGGAATCGGATCCGCGACTAACGTCTCCGGCATCCGTGAATTCTAAGAAATATTTTAGCCGCGGATTTACCCGGATGGACGGTGATCTACGTTCATCCGCGTTCATCCGCGGCTAGTTTTTAACTTGACTGTTGTAGCTTTGAGGAATGTATCCTTACTTATGCATACTGCAATGGTCAAAAAACTTTCCTTTATCGCCATTCTCTTCCTACTCACTCTCCAATCCGCGAGCGCCGTCCGACAAAATGGATCGAAACCCGTTTTAACTGATTGCCAACTCCGCGGCGGCCAAATCAAAGCAAAGTGCGGCACGTATGAAGTCTACGAAAACCGCGCTAGTAAAAAGGGCCGGAAGCTCTCTCTGAAGATCGTTCTCATCCCCGCAACTGGTGACAAACGCGAACCGGAGCCTTTCGTTTACTTCGCTGGTGGACCAGGCGGCTCAGCCACCGAAGACGCTGCGGGGATCGCACAGGCGTTTCCACAGATACTCGCGCATCGCGACCTGCTCTTCGTCGATCAGCGCGGCACCGGCGGCTCGCATCCACTCGATTGCAAGTTTTACGACGCGTCCGATCTGCAAACGTATCTCGGTTATTTTTTTCCGCTCGACGACGTCCGCAAGTGCCGCGAACAACTCGAAGCCGATTCAGATCTGAAGCTCTACATAACGACGATTGCCGCCGATGATATGGATGAAGTCCGAGCAGCGCTTGGTTACGAGCGACTCAATCTCTTCGGTGGCTCTTACGGAACGCGAGCAGCGCTGACTTACCTGAAACGACATCCGCAACACGTGCGCGCCGCGATACTCCAGGGTATCTCGCCGACAGATCACTTCATGCCCAGCGATTTTCCACAGCAGACGGAGCGCGCGCTTCAGGGAGTGCTCTCCGAGTGTCTCGCCGACAAGGCTTGCAGCGAAGCCTTTCCGAATATCAAAGAGGAAACGAAGTCAGTACTCGCCCAGTTGATCAAAGGACCACTCGAAGTTGAGATTCAAAAGCCAAACTCGAACGGGCGTGTGAAAGTAAAACTCTCTCGCGATCTCGCGGCAGAAGCGATTCGCTACATGCTTTACTCACCGGTGCCAGCCAGTCGCGTTCCACTCGCGCTGCACCTGGCGTCGCAGGGGAATTACGTTCCGTTGGCCCAGACCGCAATTCGTTATCGTCTGAATCTCGTGGCGGGCGGCAGCAACGGCATGTATCTCTCAGTTACTTGCGCCGAGGATCTGCCATGGATAAAACCCGGCGATGGTGAACGAATGGCGGAGAACACGTTTCTCGGTGATTATCGTCTGCGCCAGCAACGCGAAGCGTGCACGCTCTGGCCACGCGGGGAGATCGAGCGCGATTACGCGCAGCCTGTTAAATCGGACGTACCGGTTTTGATTTTGACTGGTGAATGGGATCCGGTAACGCCGCCGTCGAATGCTGAACGCGCGGCGAAGACTTTGACGAACAGTCTTAACATCGTCGTGCCGAGCGGCGCGCACGGTCTCGACGGGCTCGAAGGCATGGACTGCATCGACAATTTGATCGTGGAGTTCATCGAGCGCGGTACAAGCAAAGATCTCGACCCGTCGTGCGTGAAGAGTATCCATCGCAAAGGGTTTGCAGTGAAGGTTCAATGAAGTGCCAGAGTTGTCAGACCGCGCTGCCGGATAATGCGCAGTTTTGCGCCAGTTGCGGTCTGCCGACATCACGCCATCCGAGTGACGCCGCAACTCAGGTCGACCTCCAGCAGCAAACGAATGCTGACGTTCCGCGAGCGACTGATGAGCAAGTCGATCGGCGCGTTGGTCTAATCCTCGATTCCAAGTACAAGTTGATCGAAAGTCTCGGTGAAGGTGGCATGGGTTCTGTCTTTCGCGCGGAACGTCTGCACATCGGTGATGAGGTCGCAGTCAAGCTACTGCATCGCGATCTCGTTCGGGAGCAACACGCGCTCGAACGCTTCCGCCGCGAGGCGCGTACTGCCGCGCAGATCCGTCACCCAAACGTCGTGACCATTCACGATTTTAGCGACGGCGGTGGTGCGGCAGGCGAAGCATACATCGTGATGGAATTGGTGCCGGGTGCATCGCTCGGCAAACTGCTGCGTCGTGAAGGTCGGATGCCGGCAAAGCGTGCGGTGCACTTGATGCTGGACATCTGCAACGGCGTCGGTGTGGCCCATCGGCAGGGACTGCTGCATCGCGATCTAAAGCCTGACAATGTGATCGTTGTTCCGCCTGCTCATGAAGGCGAAGAAGAAACAGCGAAGGTAGTTGATTTCGGACTCGCCAAGGTTCGCGATGTCGCGGCATCCAGTTCATTGACCAAAACGGGCACAGTGATCGGCACGCTGTACTACATGTCGCCGGAGCAATGCAGCGGCGAGGAGCTCGACGCACGTGCGGATGTTTACAGTCTCGGCGCAATGCTTTACGAGATGCTCGTCGGCAATCCGCCTTTCCGCGCAAACAATATGGCCGGGCTGATCTCGAAACATCTTCACGAGCTGCCGCCGGCTTTTCCCGAGTTTCTGCAAGTCCCGGCCGCGATCCAGTCAGTCTGCCTGCGCGCACTCGCCAAGGATCGCAATCAACGCCAGTCCGACGCGCTCGCATTCGGCGGCGAGCTAAAGAAAGCTTTGGAAGCGCCGGTCCATTACCAGCCTTCGTCGCAGACGGTGACACGGCGTTCGCCGCTGAGATGGATCGCGGGCGCCGCAGCCGTGATGGTTGCCCTCCTCGTTATCATCGGTGTTGGAATCGCGATTCAGTTTGGAGTGAGTCGCATTAGAGCGAGCCGCGAAAGTGCTGTCAAAATAGCCAACCAGAACACCGCTCCGCCGGTCACAGCGACTTCATCGTCTGAGGATCTGCGAGGCACATGGGCGGGAACTTATGGTCCGATGGGGTTCGCGACTAAGCTCGTGATCAAGAACCAAAACGGCAAGGAGTTTGATGGAACGTTAGAACAAGGCACGATTCGTGTCGCCTTCAAAGGCACTTACGACGCGCAATCACGCACGTTAACGATGACGCAAACGGAACTGTTGAGTGGAGAAGATTGGAGTCTGGGTGAAGACGTCGGAACGCTGTCGAGCGATGGCAAGAAGCTCACTGGAACTGGCAAGGACGCGCTTGGCGGTTCTCTGGGGATGGGTTATCAGTTCAGTTTTACGAGAAAATAGGTCCTATAGGACATATAGGACCTATTCCCGATAACGATTAGTTCAAAAGCTGCAGCCCGAGGATCTGTTCGAGGATCGTACCGAGAATGCTGTAGCCTCCGTTCGAGTAGCGGCCGTATTGTGAGCGGCTGTAGTAACCGTCCTCATAACCGCGCCTGAAACCCTCACGGAAGTAATACTGATACTCGTTTAGATCGACGTAGTAGGCGTCGTAGCCGTAGCTCGCATCCTGGTAACCGTAAGCATCTTCAGGACTGAAGCGATAACCATCCTCGCGGTCGGCCTGCCCGGCCTGGAAGCCTTCGCCATAACCATCGTTGATCGCGCGCTGTAACATCTCTGCGCCATAACGATTGGTCTCGTAGTAGCTGCCGCCTCTGCGATAACGATAGTTGTACGGACCGTAGTCGTTGTAACGCCACTGCTGCAATCGCAACTGATCGCGACGCAATCGTTCGAGATAGCGCTGCTGGTAACGCAACTGGTTCAAACGTCTTTGCTGCTCGAGCACACGCTGACGCTGGTACAGGAAGTTCTGGCGTCGCTGCCAGTCCTGACGATAGCTGTTAACGCGCCGTTCCTGTTCCTGCCGCCAGTTGCGCTGGCGCCAGTTGTTGTCGTTGTTGCGATTGTCATCGCGACGACCGTTCCAGTCACGATTTTGATCGCGATTACGATCACGCTGCCACTGCTCGCGACGTTGCTGTTCGAGTTGTTGCTGTTGCTGCTGCTGGCGCTGTTGCTGCCAACGCTGTTCACGTTCCTGCGACTGGCGGATCTGGTCCTGTCGCTGTTGCTGCCAGCGATCTTCGCGTTCGCGAGATTGCTGAATCTGCTGTTGTCGCTGCTGGTCGTTACGTTGTTGCTGGCGCTGTTGCTCCCAACGCTGTTGCCGTTCCTGACTGTTCTGCTGTTGCTGTTGGCGTTGCTGTTCCCAACGCTGTTGCCGTTCCTGGCTGTTCTGCTGTTGTTCCTGGCGCCGCTGTTCCCAGCGTTGTTGCCGTTCCTGACTGTTCTGCTGTTGCTGTGCTTGTTGTTCGTTACGACGGTTTTGTTGTTCTTGCTGTCGTTGTTCGCGTGCAGCCTGGTTTTCCTGCCGTCGCTCCTCACCACGACCCCGCCGTCCCTGGGCATTGGCGATGTCGCTTGCGCCCAACACGAGCGTGCTTATCGCCAGAGATAGACCGATCTGTTTTAGATATTTCACCTTTGACTTTTCCTTTCAGTCCGACGGGAGAGAGGTCGACTTTCGGCTATTTGGCAAGTGCCATTCCACACGAGGATAAGGCTGGAATCCGGTGCATCTATGTAGGTTTACGAGACGATATCAAGCAGGAAGTAACGATATGGGATAGTAATTTGGGCCGCGGATCACACGGATTAGGTACGGATTGCGCATTGGCATGGTGGTTGCGGAAAACCCCTGAAAATAGCTAAAGAGGGGGCTTGTATGAGAGAAATAAAAGTGTGGCCACACCTCACGATCGTGGCGGTGGTGTGTGCCGTCCTGGCAGGAGCTGGCGTGGCCCTGTGGATGAAGCACGAACAGACCGCGTCGGCTGAGGCGATACCAAATGCAGCGCGTATTCAGCACGTTGAAGGTGAGGTAGCGCTCAACGACGACGTGGCCGGCAACACCCAAACAGAAGATTGGATCCGCGCAACTGAGAACCAACCGGTCTCCGTCGGCGATCGCATTTACACGCGCGACAATTCGCGTACGAGTTTGGCATTTACCGGGCGCAACTTCGCGCAACTGAATCCAAACACGTCGCTCGACGTGCTTTCGCTTGAGGACCGTCGTACGCAGCTCGCGTTGCGTGATGGTTCAGCGGTATTCGACGTCGGCTATCTCAATTCGGGAGATCTATTCGAAGTCGCGACGCCGTATGGCGCAGTCGATTTTCAACAACCTGGACTGTACAACGTCGGCATCGACAATGGTCAGGTGTTGATCTCAGTGCTGAGTGGTCTCGCGCAAGTCGTCGGACTCGGCGGCAGCGGCCAGATCAACAAAGGTGAGTTGCTGACGCTTGTCGGCACGACTGCTGCGAATGCGGTTCTTTCTCAGCTCAATGGTGGCGATGCCGGTTATCTGGTGGACGATTACTACCGTAACCAGTACCCGCAGTATTACGACGGCCGCTACCGCGACTACAACGCTTATCTTAACGATCCATATTACTTCGATCCTTATCGTCGCAACGTCAGTTACCAGTATGCGAACTCATACATTCCCGGCCTCTATGATCTCGATTACTATGGCGACTGGAACAATCTCGACGGCTACGGCTACGCCTGGGCGCCGCGCGTCGATAACGGCTGGATGCCATATCAAACGGGTTACTGGTACACGGATTACCCGTATGGTCCAACGTGGGTTTCGAGCGAGCCGTGGGGTTACGCGCCATATCACTACGGGCGCTGGGCCTTTGTCGGCGATCGCTGGTACTGGGTGCCGGATCGCACGAATGTCGACCCGGTATACTCGCCCGCGCTGGTAGCATGGGTTCCGTTCGACCAGAACCAGATCGGCTGGGTACCGCTTGGTCCAGGCGACGTTTACGTGCCGCATTACTACAACAACAACTCGTGGGATCCGTATTACCTGAGTCGTGACAATCTGTACCAGCGCGTTGTGAATCTCAACGTGCCGGGTGCAGTTACCGTCGTAAGCGTCGACGACTTCACGCGTGGTGTCGACTGGAGACGCGCGCGGAAGGCCGATCGAAACATGCTTGCGTCCGTTAATCCGGTGTTGGATCCATTGCTGGTGACGCCTTTGCGAAATGCAGTGGTGCACTCAGCGTGGGGCCGCGGCAAGATCGATATCCCGCCGGGAATCGCGCGGAAGCTGAACGACACGACAGTCGTCACGAGCAGGACTCCGGTCGCACCGACATTTCGGCCTGATCTTGCGAAGCGGATGCGTGTGAACAATGCGCCGGATCATGCGAAGGGCCAGAAGTTCCAGGTGCGTGATGAGCGCCAGGGACGTGGTGGACCACCGGCTCAAGCGCAACAGCAGCAACCGCAGGTTGAGCAAAGAGGTCGTGGTCAGGAGCAACGTGAAGCACGTCGTGTTGAGCCGCCGCAGCGACCTAAGCAGCAACAGCAGTCACGCGGACAGCAGAAGCAGATGGAGCGTCGGGCTAGTGCGCCTCAGGCAGAACGACCAGCGCAACCGGCACGACAGCAACAACCGCGGGGCGAGCGCGTAGCAGCACCAGCGCGACCTGCGCCGGCGCCTCGGGCTCAACCGCAGGCAAAACCGAAACAGGAACGTCCGCCACAAGCGCAAAAACAACAACAGCCTAAGCAGGAGCGCGGTAATCCTGGAAAGGGCAAAGGCAAGAAACCATAATTCGTAGCTGCGAATAATGAACAAGTCAGGAAGAGGGGCTTGCCCCCGCAGTTCGTTGGATCGGACAAGCGGGGGCAAGCCCC
>DATFDT010000139.1:0-6632 GCA_035251975.1 Pyrinomonadaceae bacterium
AATGAGACTGGTGGCCGTGCGTTCTTTCAAGGCACGACAGGTTTTGTGACTTTTGATTCTTACTTCTCGCGGCTGCGCGAGACGCTGAATCGACAATACGCCCGCGTTCGGTAAGACTGGGACCACAAAAGGCACATAGCAGAACACAAAAAGCACAAGATGATTCTTGCTTATGTGCTTTTTGTGTTCTGCTATGTGCCTTTTGTGGTAACCTGCCCGCGTTCTGACCATAAAAAGACCTACTCAAAGTCCAAAGAAGTGCGCGAATATTGTCTCATCGTCGAAGGCGCGTATCTCTCCGAGTCTGAAGCCGAACACGCTCTGCGCGATCCGTTTATCGAAGATTGGGTTGAACAAACAGGCCGTTTTCGCATTCACAACATGGATGAGATCATCATCTGTCCTGGTGTCACACTCGGCTCACTGGGAGTAGTAATGGTTGACGACCGCGTTTTCGAAATTGCGAGCACCGATCCCGATCACCCACTAACCGAGCACAAGGCCAAGGGTGTCGCCGAAGCGCTGCGACGTCAGGACATGTTCGACGAAATCAGAACTGAGCCACGCGGTGACTGACCAGATAGAATTTCTTGGCGGACGTGTTTTGCTTGTGGTTGGGGATATCACTCGCCAGGACGTAACCGCGATCGTCAACGCTGCGAACTCCACTTTGCTGGGTGGTGGTGGTGTTGACGGCGCCATTCACGACGCCGGCGGTCCTGAAATCCTAAAAGAGTGCCGGCAGATCAGAAAGACTGTCTATCCAAAGGGCTTGCCAACTGGTCAGGCAGTGATCACAACCGGCGGAAACCTGCCGGCGAAATATGTGATTCACACCGTTGGACCGATTTATGGTCGAGATCCAGAACGCGAAGCCGAACTCCTCGCCGGTTGTTATCAAAACTCACTACTACTCGCGCGCCAGCACGGCGTTCCGTCTATCGCATTTCCATCCATATCCACGGGCGCTTTCGGTTATCCAAAGACCGAGGCCGCGAAAGTTGCGTCCGCGGCAATTAGTGGCTTTTTGCGGACAGATCGGCAAATCCAGCAGGTCCGTCTCGTCTTCTTTCAGCAGCGGGACGCGCGCGTGTTTCGCGAGTACCACGAATTTTAGTAGACTCTCCCACTTTGCTGCTGCCCGAACATGATGACCATTGAAACCACTGAGACGGAACACCGTGCGCCGCGGAAAAACGGCTTGCCTACTCCACTAATCCCACTCGAACGCCTGGCCTGGAATTACTGGTGGAGTTGGGCCGCCGACGGCGAGGGCGTCTTCCGCGATCTCGACTCCGAAAGCTGGGAAGAATGTGAGCACAACCCGCGACAACTCCTCGCGAAGACGTCTTCCTTTCGACTTGCCGAAGCGGCGACGGATCCGATCTACATGGAACGTGTGCAGCGCCTCGATGAGAGTTTTCAATCGTATCTAGCGTCGCAGCCGCGCCTGCAACTCGACGCGATCACAAACGAACATCCCGTTGCTTACTTCTGCGCGGAGTTTGGCGTTCACACTTCGCTGCCGCTTTACTCAGGTGGTCTCGGCATACTCGCCGGCGATCATCTGAAGTCAGCGAGCGATCTTGGTTTGCCGCTCATCGCCGTCGGTTTGCTTTATCGCTACGGTTACTTTCGCCAGCGGTTGCGCAACGACGGCTGGCAGGAAGAGCAATACCGCGAAACATTTCCAAATGACCTGCCCATACATCTCATCAACGACGACGATGGCACACCGCTCCGGATCGAAGTTTTGATCCGTGGGCGAAATGTGTTGGCCCAGGTGTGGCGAGCAGATGTCGGGCGCGTCGCGCTTTATCTGCTCGATACGAACATCCCTGAAAACGTCGAGACCGATCGTTGGGTCACCGGACATCTTTACGGCGGCGATCGCGAAACACGCATCGTGCAGGAGATGTTGCTCGGCATTGGTGGTGTTCGGTTGTTGAGAAAACTCGGCGTGTCGCCGCATGTGTTTCATCTCAATGAAGGTCACTCGGCTTTTCTCACGCTCGAGCTGGCACGAGAGATCGTGCAGTCGGAACAACAACCGTTCAGTGCTGCGATCGACCGAGTGAGGCAGCAGTGTGTTTTCACCACGCATACGCCTGTTGCAGCGGGCAATGATGAGTTCGATGCCATGCTTGTTGCACGTGCTTTTGGACCAGACTACTTCAAAGAGCTTGGTCTGACTGAGGATGAGTTTCTTGCGCTCGGTCGCGTTGAGCCGGCGAGTAAATCTGAGCGTTACGGATTGACGCCGCTCGCGATTCGTATGTGTCGCTCGACTAACGGCGTCAGTCGTAAGCACGGAGAAGTTTCGCGCGCGCTTTGGCAAAAGATCTTTCCGAACGTGAAGCTGGAAGAAGTTCCGATCACGTACATCACGAATGGTGTTCATGCGCCGACGTGGATGTCGCCGCCATTGCGTTATCTGGTCGAGAATCATGTTGGAGACGATTGGGACGCGAAGATTACAAATCGGGAAGTTTGGGCTGAATTGATCGCGAGCATTCCTGAAGAAGAGTTGTGGAATGCTCACATGCGATTGAAAGAAAGGCTCGTCGCGTTTATTCGTCACCGCTCAACACAGACGCGAACCGCCGCGGGCGAGCGTGCTGATTACATCGAAGCCGCGAGTACCATGTTCGATCCATCGGCGTTGACGATCGGTTTCGCGCGTCGTGTTGCTGGTTACAAGCGTTGGAACTTGTTGCTGACTGATCAGCAGAGGCTGTTGCGACTAATTAACAATGAAGAGCGTCCGGTGCAGTTCGTCTTTGCCGGCAAAGCGCACCCGCAGGATGAGGGATCGAAGTTAGTGCTGCAGCAGCTTGCGCAATGGAAATACGATCCGGCTGTAAGACAACGCGTCGTCTTTATTGAAGACTATGATCAGGAGATTGCGCGACAGTTGGTCCAATCGGTTGACGTTTGGCTAAACGTGCCGCGGCGCCCGCAGGAAGCTTCGGGGACGAGTGGTGAGAAAGTCGCGATCAATGGCGGGCTTAATCTCTCGATACTCGACGGCTGGTGGCTTGAAGGGTATGACGGGACGAATGGATTTGCGATCGGAAACGGCAACGATGGCGCGGACGTCGCGAAGATCGATGCGCTGGATGCGGAGTCGCTTTACCAGACGCTGGAGTTGGAAGTTGTGCCGCTGTTTTATAACTATGATGACGATGGAATTCCTCGCCAGTGGATCGCGATGATGAAGCGCGCAATTCAGACGCTCGCGCCGCAGTACAACAGCGATCGAATGGTCGAGGAGTACGCGCGCAAGATCTATCCACAGATTACACAGATTAGGTAAACTCTGCGTAGTCTGCGGAATCTGTGGTTGAATGAAATACTGCACTCTCTGCAAAGCGAAATACGAGGACAGCGTAACCTTCTGCTCGATTGACGGCGAGGTTCTCGAGGCCGATCCGGCTGCCATCGTCGATACCGTGCTGGACGGCCAGTACCAGATGGAAGCGCTGCTCGGCAAAGGCGGGATGGGAGCAGTCTATCGCGCCCGCCACATCCTGCTCGGCGATCGCGTCGCGATCAAAGTCCTTCCCCCGGAAGTCAGAACGAATGCCGAGTGGCTGCGACGATTTCGACGCGAAGGCCAGGCGGCGCGTCGCTTTCGTCATCCAAACTCAGTCACCGTCTACGATCTGCGCACCGCCGCGGACGGCACGATCTACATGGTGATGGAATATGTCGAGGGTCACACTCTCGACCTCGCCATTAAGACTCGCGGTCGATTTTCTGCGGCTGAATCGCTGGACATCCTGACGCCAATTATGAGTGTGCTCGACACGGCACACTCGATGGGCGTCGTGCATCGCGATCTCAAACCCGAGAACATCATGATCGGGAAGCCCGACGAAACTGGCCAGCCGGTCGTGAAGTTGCTTGATCTCGGCATCGCGAAGATGCGCGAGATCGCGGGCGGTGATAACGGCGGCAACACGGCGCTGACGATGGCGGGACAGGTGCTCGGCACTCCTTATTACATGTCGCCCGAGCAGTGGGGTGAGATTCCGCGCGACCAGAGCAGCGAGATTGATGGTCGTGCGGATATTTACAGTCTTGGTCTCGTGTTCTACGAGATGATCGCGGGCCGGCGTTGCTTTGCCGGTAACACGTTGCACGAGTTGCGACGCGAGCATGTGCAGACGAGGCCGCGACCACTCGTCGAAGTCATACCTGATGTTCCACGCGGTTTCAGTGACGCGATCGAGCGTGCGACTGCGAAAGATCGCGACGATCGACAACCGACGGCGGGAACGCTCGCTAGTGAGCTTCGTGCAGGTCTTTCAACGCCGAGTGGACAGGTCGTGGGTGCCTCATCGCCTGCGCTCACAGAGACCGTTATCGGAGACTCGCGCGAAACAAACGCTGACGTTAACGCTCCGACAATTCTCACAGTCGACGCCACTTCGACTTCACCGGCATCCGGAAGAGCAGCGAGTACGCATGATGCGACTGTTTACGAACCGGCAAAACCGCAGCCTGCTGTTGCCGCGACCGTTGTTGAATCAGGAAAACACGCCGAAACGGTGACGGTGCCGCACGTGCCGAAGCCCACGCCACCGCCGCCAGTCGCCGTCGCACCGCCGGTAGCTTCGAAAAGCAAAGTCGGACTATTTATCGGCGTCGGTGTTGTGTTTGTGATCCTGCTGATAGCCGGTGTCGGAGGTTTTCTCGTTTGGCAGAAGCTGAAGTCCAACGGCACGTCGACGACTTCTACAAACGCCAACACGACCGGTGTGGCGGCTGCTCCGGTTGAGGTCAGTCGATACTGGCTTTCGCTCGAGCCGACAGGTAAACCAAAAACGCAAGTCGCGGCCCTGGTGCCGATCGCTTCCGGGCAGGAGTTCAGGTTTTATTTCAAATTTGCCGAAGATGGTTATCTTTATATCGTTGGTCCGGGTGACAACAATCAGCCGACGGCTTTTCTGACTACAAAGCCGTCGCCGCGAACCGGTGTTACCGGCAACAAGGTCAGCAAGGGCGTCGACTTCGGTTTTCCAAAAGACGATGAGGAAAACGTGCACACCCTGACGCTCGATAAAAACCCCGGCACCGACCACTTCACGGTCATTTTTTCGAAGACGCCGCTATCGTCGCCTTCGTTTTTTACCGAGCCTGTGACCGGTGATCCTTTGACTGCCGCGCAGCAGGCGGAGTTGAAAGATTTCGTTTCCAGGTATCAATCAAAGGCACCTACTACCGAACTTGATGAATCAAACGCCAGTGCGCCCTTAGTCAGGGTGAAAGCCATGTCTGACCAGACCAGCAATCCTATTGTTTTCGACATCCGTATTCAGCACAATTAGCCTATTTGGTTCCAGGCAACGATAAGGAGATTCGGTAATGCGATTGAGTGTGATGGTATTCGGACTCGTTTGTGTTTGCGCCCTCGTGATTGGAACTGCCGCGCCGATCGTCCAGGACGATGACGATGTTCGCGGGGCGTTTATGACCTCGCGGCCGAAGGATAAGCCGGCGAGTTCGAGCAATACTCCAAGGCCGAGCCGTCGGAGAAAAGCGACATCACCTTCCGGTGGTGGCTCAACCAGCCCGGGCGGTGGTTCCAGCAATCCGAACAAAATTGACAAGACTCCCAAGCCCAAGCCAAGTCCGTCACCTTCTTCGTCAGCACCAACGCACGTCAACGCCCGTCGCCTCGGTCTCGGCGTAACCTTGTTTATGCGCGACTCGAACGGTTTGGCCGTGCGTGTCGATCCAGAGCACGAGTTCCGCAAAGGCGATCGCGTGCGCGTGCTGCTGGAGACCAACACCGACGGATATCTTTACATCTTCAACACGACGGATGACGGCCCGGCGACGATGATTTATCCCGACGCCGAGCTCGATGAGGCCGGTAACTACCTCCAGGCGCACGTTCCGTTTGAAATTCCTTCAACCGCGTCGGCTGATGAGCGGTTGCGCTGGTTTGCTTTTGACCAGGTCGCCGGCATTGAACGCTTGTTCTTCGTTTTTACGCGTGAACCATTGAGTGGTATTCCTATCGACGACGACTTGATTGCTTCATGCAAAGATTCGAAGGAGCGTTGTGTGCGCCCGAGCGATGAAGTGTGGACGGCAGTCAAAAAGCACATGCAGGAGCCGCTCAAGACTGATAAAGAGAAACAATTCGGCGGCGCGCAAACGTCAACTGAACAGCAGGCGACCGCGCGTGGTTTGGGATTATCGAAAGAAGATCCGCCACCGTCGCTCGTGATGATGGCTTCGTCACAGCGGTCGACGCTCGTCGCGACACTCGATCTCATCCATAAATAAATGAGCCACAAGAATATGAACAAGTCAGGCAGAGGGGCTTGCCCCCGCCCTTCAAACAGCGGGGGCAAGCCTTCCTTCCTGACTTGTTCTCTTGGAAAATATTTTGTGCCTTTTTGTGGCCAAAGTTCGAAAGGGAAGTGAAATGAATTTTGTAAAGAAGCTAGCTAGTGTCTCATTGGTTGCGGCGCTATTGATTACGCCCATCACAGCGTTCGCGCAGCAGGCCGACCAGGCAAGCACTGCTCTGCACGAAGGGCGGCGATTGTTGAAACGCGGGCAGGCGGATAAAGCACTCATTCAATTGCGGAACGCGCTCAACCTCTACACTGCCG
>DATFDT010000140.1:0-6196 GCA_035251975.1 Pyrinomonadaceae bacterium
CATCGTCTCGCTGCTCTCTTCACCTTCAGTGCTCGCGGCTCGTTTCTTTGAACTCTTCTTGCTCGATGCTTTTTTCTTGGACGCTGTCTTAGTAGCAGCTTTCGAGGGACGCTTTTTGCCGCCAGCCGCGGGTTTGCGCGATCGTTTCGATGGCTTCTCTGCAATACCGTCCAGCGCTATAGCTTCCTCTTCGTCATCGCTGATGCGTTGAAAACCGACGCTGGGCATAGTCTCTGGGCCAAGATCATCGATAAATGTCGAGACGTGGGCCTCCTGTGGTCGACTTCCCTCGCGAATCGGCTCAGCATCGGCTTCGTCGTCAGCAACTCGTTCAAACGACTCGCTACCGAATCCGCTCGTGAGTATTGAACCCACTTCGGCGGTGCGGAAGTCGTCTTCCAGGTTGAATTCGACAGCGTGAATTTGATCGAAGAGACGTTCCTGGAGACGTGCGTCTTTGAACATCTCGCCGTTGAGCGCAGTCTCTTCCTCATCGACGATGCGCTCGATCGACGGATCGCCTGCGACGAAAGGTGTATCCGGAACTTCGAAACGCGGAGCTTGCGGTGCAGCCGCGGGTGGCGCTTCGTCGCCTTTCTCCCAACGCCTGCCACGTCGTCCGCGACGGCCGCGTCGACCACGATCTTTGTCCTGTGATTCTGAAACTTCTTCGGCGGTGGCGGCGGCTACGGGTTCCTGCAGCAGCGGCTCGGCGCGTTCCTGAGTGGCTTCGATGCGTTGTTCGCGTTCGACGCGATTGAGTGCGACTTCCTCGGCGGCTGCGTGTTCCGCGTCGGGCGTACCCTTCTTCGACTTGTCGATGACGATTCGCTCGAACTCTTCTTCTTCGTCGAAGAAGTCAGAAACGTAAAGGAAGGCGTCGCGTTCGAGGCCAATGTCGACGAAAGCGGACTGCATGCCGGGTAGAACCCGCATTACGCGTCCTTTGTAAATGTTACCGACGATACCCTGGTGTTGTTCTCCACGTTCTATGTAGAACTCAGAGACCTTGTCGTCTTCAATGATCGCAATTTTCTTCTCGCGTCCGTTGACGCTCACAATTAGTTGTTTTGCCATTACCAGCCTTCTTCAAGAGTTGAGGCACAGGGCTACGCCTGCAAGCCGTTTGGCGAGGCGTCACTGTGCAAGGATTAATGTGGGTATTTGTGGGATGGCGCCTGGAATAGTGGCGCATAATTCTCTTTCAAATACGAAACTTGTAGTCGCCGGCGCCATCGATAAACAGGGAGCAAATTCATTATGCTCGGAACCTGTCTGGACTGACGGGGCGGGCGAACTCAGCGGAGTATAGCCACAAAGCGCCACAAAACGCAAAAACAAAGCATTATTGTTTCTTGGGGTTGTATTTCGGTAGCGACTCGACGAGGAAATCGAATCCGAGCCAGAGACTCCAACTGTGATGGTAAAAGGCGACTGGAAAAAGCAGCGCCATCACAAACAAGAGCACGAGGACGTTCTCGTAATCCGCGCCGACAATTAGGAGCAAAAAGAAGCAGACCACCAGGATCACGAGCTCGGTGGTCACGACGTTGGCGAGGATCGCGCCCACGAAAAACCCATCCTCACGCTTGAAAAGCGCCATGCAGCTTGGGCAGTGATGCCGGATATGAAACGGCTGTGTGACGATCCGGGACGCACCACAAGCGGGACAACGCAGTTTCAAACACCGCCCCAGGACTGTCTTGATCTGTTCAAAATCCACTTTCACGGTTTACACACTTCAAAAGGGATTTTCACGCAAAGACGCAAAGATCGCAAAGGCGCAAAGGCGCGCCCGAACCATTTGACCCGCCTTTGCGTCTTTGCGATCTTTGCGCCTTTGCGTGAAAACTTTCTTAATGCCCCAACCCATTCACGACTCTATGTTTCCCATCCCTAATCCGCTCAACATTGAAGTTAATCAACAATCCAAGCCGACGATTAGCGAGACGCAAATACGTCAATAGCTGCATTTTATGAACTAAAGCAAGTGCTTCAACTGACTTGATCTCGATGATCACCTTGTCACCAACAATCAGATCAACCCGGTAGCCAATCTCGAGTTTCAACGCTTCGTAGTAGACCGGCAGGCCAACCTGTTGACGAACGCTTAATCCACGCTGCTGTAACTCGTAATTGAGCGTCGCTTGATATACAGACTCAAGCAAACCGGGTCCGAGTGTCTTGTGAATTTTGAACGCAGCATCGACAACGAGCGTCGCGATTGAGTTTTCTGTCATGTGAGGACTCCTTGTGAGATAGAAGAACTATACACTCGATCACAGTAACCGCAACTGCTCATTCAGCAGTTCCCAGACGCGGCGGACGTGCTTTTCAGTGGTGCGGATGTTGCCGATGGAGAGGCGGAGGGTGAGTTTGTCGTTGAGACGTGTGTGCGAGAGGAGGGCGCGGCCAGTCGCGTTGACGCCGTGCATGATTGATTCGTTCAGGTTGTCGAGATCTGCTGCACCTCGCGAAGCGCGGAAGCACACGAGCCCGAGTGGCACAGGGGCCATTAGTTCCCAGTCAGGCGATTCATCAACCCACGACGCAAACAACCGCGCCAGTCGACAATGCTCGCGTATCCGTGCGGCTAAACCCTCCTGACCGAAGTAACGCATCACCATCCACAACTTCAGCGCCCGGAAACGTCGCCCAAGCTGAATCCCATAATCCGATCCACTGCGCACCTTCTCCTGTTCGGGTGTGCGCAAATACTCCGGCACGAGCGAAAACGCGCGCTTCAGCAGATCCATGTGACGACAGTAAAGCACCGAGAGATCAAACGGCGTGAAGAGCCACTTGTGCGGGTTCGTCACTAAAGAATCCGCGCGCTCGCAACCTGCGAGAATATGCCTCAACTCCGGAACGACCGCCGCCGAACCCGCATACGCCGCATCGACGTGTAACCACATCGCATGCTCTTCGCATATCGGAACGATCTCCGGCACCGGATCGATGCTTGAAGTCGACGTCGTACCAACCGTCGCCACCACACAAAACGGCAGATAACCATTGCGCTTGTCTTCATCAACGGCTGCGGCGAGCGCGCGCGCATTCATACGGAATTCGGAGTCGGTGGGAATCTTGCGCATGCCGCGTTGGCCCAGGCCCAGCGTGATCACGGCTTTCTCGATCGACGAGTGAGACTGTTCAGACACGTAAACGCGCAGCAGCGGCAGATCGGGACGACCACTCATTCCCTCTTCACGAATGCGCTTCTCGACTCCTTCGCGCGCGGCAGCAATCGCGTGCAAGCTCGACACTGACGCAGTGTCGTAAATGATCCCGAGCATTCCCGGATCCAGGCTCATCATCTGTCGCAGCCAATCGAGTACGACTTCCTCGAGCTCGGTTGAAGCGGGCGAAGTGCGCCAGAGCATCGCTTTGTTATCGAAAGCGGCGCTCAGAAGCTCGCCGAAGATGCCGGGCGCTGAAGTTGATGTGGCGAAGTATGCGAAGAATGAGGGATGGCTCCAGTGAGTTAACGCCGGCACGATCAATCGATCGAGATCGGCGATGATCGTTTCCATCGATTCGCCTTGAAGCGGAGCGCTCGTGGGTAGTTTTGCTTTTAAGTCACCGGGTTCGATAGCAGCGAGCACCGGAAGTTCATCGATGTTGTCGAAATAATCGGCGATCCAGTCGATCAGCTCGTGACCAACACGACGAAACTCTTCCTTGTCCATGTCGCCTAGTGTCATGCCGAAAGTTTAGCCACAAAAAGGCACAAAAGTCACAAAATGGAAATCTCAGAAATCATCGTTATTACCCGTTTAAGAGACGTTGTAGCAGTCAGATAGCTTACAAGATTTGCGTAACCAGCGCTCGAAAGCTATTATTCAGCGCGATTACTGCAGAATATCAAAAGCTTCGGTCTCCCTTCTGCGAGATTAAAGACAAGACAGTCACCGGTTCGGACTTAAGTTCGTCAGAAACTCTAGCCCTGTGAGGATTTGTATGAAACGCATTCTGATAGCTTCGATAGTTATAGCGAGTTTGCTAGCTGCTTGCCAAACACAAAATGGCGGCGATAAGGTCCGCATCGGCGTCTTCATGTCGACGACCGGAAGCACCGCAAACTTCGGCATCTCGTCCGTTAACGGCATCAAGATGGCCGCAGATGAGATCAATGCCGCCGGCGGCATCAACGGTAAACAGGTCGAACTGCTGGTGCAGGACGATCGCTCAGACGCCTCAGAGGCAGCCACAATCGTGACCAAGTTCGTCACGCAGGACCAGGTTCACGCCGTCATCGGCGAGGTCGCGAGCTCGCGCTCGATCGCCGCGGCGCCAATCGCACAGAATGCGAAGATTCCGATGTTGACGCCGTCTTCGACTAATCCCGAAGTCACGAAGAAGGGCGACTTCATCTTCCGCAGTTGCTTCATCGATCCCTACCAGGGCGCCGCAATCGCGCAGTTTGCCGCCAAGACCCTCGGCGCCAAGACCGCCGCTATCATGGTCGACCGGAAGAACGACTATTCAACGGGACTCGAGAAAGTCATCACCGAGACGTTCACCAAATTCGGCGGCAGGATGGTCGCGACACAGTCGTACCAGGAAGGCGATCAGGACTTCAACGCTCAGTTGACGTCACTGAAAGGCTCGAATCCGGAAGTTATTTTCGTGCCGGGTTACTACAACGACGTCGGCTTGATCGCCAAGCAGGCGCGTGACAAAGGTATTACGGTGCCGCTGATTGGCGGCGACGGCTGGGATTCAGAACAGCTTTACAAAATCGGCGGCACGGCGCTGAACGGTTCTTATTTCACCAACCACTACTCACCTTTCGACACCGATCCGAGAGTGCAGAAGTTTGTTAACGACTACAAATCACGCTACAACAGCACGCCCGATGCTCTCGCAGCCACGGCTTACGACGCCGCGAATATCATGTTTGACGCCATCAAGCGTTCCAAATCGCTTAGTGGACCAGACATTCGCGACGCGCTCGCAGCCACGAACGCCTTTCCAGGAGTGACCGGCACTGTCACCTTCAACCAGAACCGCGACGCGGTTAAGCCAATCGTCATGATCGAGATCAAAGACGGTGGCACGTATGCAGTAAGGGAGCGCGTCAACGTTGAAGCCCCGGCAGTGGCGGCTAATCAGTGATCGCTTCGACCCGCCCGACTACAGCATGAGCACGTTCCTTCAGCAACTAATTAACGGTATCTCGCTGGGCGCAATCTACTCGCTGATTGCGCTCGGTTACACGATGGTTTACGGGGTACTGAAATTGATCAACTTCGCGCACGGCGATGTTTACATGGTCGGCGCGTTCATGGGCTACTATCTCGCTAACGGACTCGGTCAACGCGGCGCACAGATGCTCGGCATGAGCCCGGATGGCGTCATCGCGCGCGGGTTGCTCGGTGGCGGCACTCTCGAGCCGTCGCTGATCACGGCGCTCGTCGTGATGTTACTGGCGATGGCGATCTGTGCGGCGATCGGTGTGATAATCGAGCGTCTCGCGTATCGGCCGGTGCGCAAGTACTCGCGACTGACCGCGCTGATCACGGCGATCGGTGTTTCGCTGTTGCTTGAAAACGGCGGTCAGGTAGTTTTCGGCGCGGAGCCGAAGTTCTTCCCCGAGCTCTTCCGCAAACGCAACATCGATCTGGTCAGCGGCGTGAGTATTAATAGTGCTGATGTGGTCGTTTTGACGATTGCGCTGGCGTTGATGATCGCGTTGCAGTTGATCGTCTATCGCACCAAAACTGGTCGTGCGATGCGGGCTGTGTCGTTCAACTTGCAATCGGCGAAGTTGATGGGCATCAACACGGATCGCATCATCGCGTTCACGTTCGCACTCGGATCGGCGCTCGCGGCGGCAGCGGGCGTGCTGGTTGCGATTCGTATTCCGCGTATCGATCCATTGATGGGTATCATCATCGGGTTGAAAGCTTTCGTTGCTGCCGTGCTCGGCGGCATCGGCAACATTCCCGGCGCGATGCTCGGCGGTTTGCTGATCGGAATTACCGAGACGATGGTCGTCGGCTATCTATCGCCCACTTACAAAGACGCAGTCGCATTTGCGATACTGATCTTGATACTACTTTTCCGGCCATCCGGGCTTCTCGGTACGGTCGCTCAGGAGAAAGTCTAGACCGTAGTGACGAGTTCCTTCTCTGTGCAACCTCTGTGTCCTCTGTGTCTCTGTGGTGATTTCCGGGCAGTTAGCCACAAAAAC
>DATFDT010000141.1:0-20077 GCA_035251975.1 Pyrinomonadaceae bacterium
CCACGTTTATTTCAGATACAAATATCTCTGATTACCAGTACGACAATCCCGCTAACGTACCACCATCGGGTTACATGATGCTGCGAGACGGCACGCGCTATCGTGTGGATGGCGGCAAAGTGACGTGGATGCGCGATCGCAATGGCAACAAGCTGACCTTTAGTTATGACATCTATCTGCGCATGACCTCGGTAACCGATTCTTTGAATCGCCAGGTTACGATCAATTACGACGCGGGTGGCGGCGCCTATCAGGAGATCACATATAAAGGCTTTGGCGGAGCTACCCGCACTCTCAAAGTATATTTTGCTTACCTCTCAACCGTTTTGCGCAGTGACTTCACCCTCCTTACCACATATCAAATGTTTCCGGAATTGAATGGGTCTGGCAGCGGTTCTCATAACCCTCTAGTCGTGAGTGCGGTTGAACTGCCGAATGGCAAGCAATACCAGTTTCGTTATAACAGCTACGCCGAGTTAACGCGGGTGGTACTACCGACAGGCGGTGCAATCGAGTATGACTACGCCGCCGGCCTGACTGATTCCGCAAGCGGCAGCGGCGTTATCAGCGGCGGCTCGGCCCAGAAAGAAGTCTATCGCCGCGTCATTGAGCGGCGCGTTTATCCTGATGGCGGCAGCGGCAGTGGTTTCGCCAGCCGGATGACGTACAGCCGGCCCGAGACCAACACGACCAACGCGGGCTACGTGACCACCGATCAATACAACGCTAGTGGCACGTTATTAACGCGCGCGATCCATTACTTCTACGGCAGCGCCCGCGCTTCTTTTTTCAAACAGCCAACCGAATATCCGGCGTGGACTGACGGCCGTGAGTACAAGACCGAGACCTTTGCTGCGAATGGAACAACGCTGCTACGTCGAGTGGAGCACACTTTTCAGCAACGAGCCACGGTGAGCTGGTGGACGGGAGGAGCAGCGACGGCGCCACCGAACGATGTTCGTATCGCCGAAACGGTTACCAACCTCGCGGATACTAATCAGATTTCCAAGCAGACGTTTGGCTATGACGACACCGTTCCCTTCAACAACCAGAACAGCGTGAAGGAATACAATTACGGCGCGGGTGTAGTTGGATCACTCGTACGCGAGACGCGAACCACGTATCAGACGAGTGCGAGTTATACAGGGACCAGTGTGCATATTCGCAATCTACCAATGCAGGTTTCGATCTTCGAGGGTCTGGTCGAGCGGGCTCGCACCACCTATGAATATGACAACTATCCGTTGGATTCGAACCACTCGCCGCTGACAAATCGCCCCAGCATCAGCGGTTTCGATGCGGCCTTCACTACCGGCTACCCGACGCGCGGCAACGTGACTGGCGTAACGAAGTACTTGCTTACGGGTGGCGCCGTCACCGGCTCAATCTCCTCGTATTCGCAATACGACATCGCCGGTAATGTAACTAAGATTATCGACGGGCGTGGCAACGCAACCGAGCTTAACTACGACGATTGCTTTGGAGCGCCGAATGGCGAAGCGCGGACTCCTTCTGCACCCGCGGAACTCGCGGGTCTTTACAGTTATGCGTTTGTCACTTCCATCAAGAACTCGCTTAATCACTGGACTTACAGCCAGTTTGACTTTTACCTGGGTGCGCCGGTTGACGGCGAAGACGCAAACGGCGTGGTCGCCAGCGGTACTTACAACGACAGTCTCGATCGACCCACACAGATCAGACGCGCGGCAGGAACCAGCCTTACCAACCAGACTACGTTCAGTTACGACGACACGAATCGAGTTATCACCACCTCGAGCGATCGCGATACGAATAACGATAATGTGCTTGTTAACTCACTCGTGTACGACCAGATGGGCCGCACCAAAGAGACGCGGCAGTACGTCGGCGGGGCAAACTACATTGCGGTTCGGTCCGAATACGACGCGCTGGGCCGCTTGTACAGGATTTCCAATCCACTCGGAATGGGCGACACACCCGTATGGACTACCACTTCCTTTGATGCGCTGAGCCGCGCCACCTCCGTGACTACACCCGACAATGCCGCGGTTTCTACGAGCTATAGCGGTAACAGCGTCACGATTACAGATCAGGCGGGCAAGGCGCGTAAGAGTGTGACTGATGCCCTCGGACGATTGATCGAAGTTTATGAAGATCCCGCCGGACTTAATTACAAGACGGAGTACGCGTACGACGTCCTGGACGACCTCACGACTGTTACTCAGGGAACACAGACGCGGACCTTCAGTTATGACTCTCTAAAGCGTTTAAAATCCGCCAGCAATCCGGAAAGCGGCACGATCAGCTACGAGTACGACAACAATTCAAATATGTCGCAGAAGACGGATGCGCGTGGCGTCGTGACGTACTTTGGATATGACGCGCTTAATCGTGTAAACACGATTCTCTATCGCGTTAATGGTCAGCCCGATCCAAACACGGGGGACGTACAGTATTTCTATGACAACGCCACTTATGGCAAGGGACGATTGTGGCTCACTTATAAATGGGATCCGAAACCGTCGCACACGGCCGTGGGCCAATACGATGCTCAAGGACGTGTTAAGCAGTTCTACAACCTCTTCGGTGACGGACAAGGCGGATGGGCCCCGGCCTACGAAATCAATCGCACCTATGACCTGGCGGGAAATGTCGTCTCACAAACATATCCATCCGGACACACGACCACTTACTCGTATGATTCTGCGGGCCGCATCAGCAGCTTCGGCGGCAACCTGGGTGACGGAGTGACGCGCAGCTATGCTTCATCATTCGTCTACAATGCGCGCAATCAAGTCACTCAGGAATTATTTGGAACGCAAACAGCGCTTTACCACAAGCTGCAATACAACATTCGCGGACAGTTGTGGGACATCCGTGTGTCAACCGGTGCAGATATCAACGGCAGTTGGAATCGCGGCTGCCTGCAATACTTTTATGATGGCAGTTTTGGCTACGGCACGAGCGGTCCGGACAACAACGGCAATGTGCTGAAGGCGAATACCTACATTCCACTGGATGAGCAGGCCAACGGTTGGACCATTTCACGCCAGACTTACAGCTACGACTCGCTGAACCGGCTGGGTTGGGTGGCTGAGTATTTTGTCAGTAACACGCAGGCCGAGTCGCAGCAATCTCTCCAAAGCTACACTTACGATCGCTGGGGCAATCGCACCATCAATCCCGCTTCCTGGGGTACGGGCATCAATACGAAGCAGTTTACGGTTAATACAGCGAATAACAGACTCGGCGTACCAGCGGGCCAATCGGGTTCGATGACTTACGACACGGCCGGCAATCTAACGACAGACTCGTATTCCGGATATGGCTCAAGGACCTACGACGCTAACAACCGGATCGTGGCCGCGCAGGACAGTTATGCTGGCTGGAGTTATTACACCTACAACGCTGATGGGCAGCGAGTAAAAAGAAAGGTCAATAATCAGGAGACTTGGGAAATCTATGGAATCGATGGCGAGTTGCTAGCCGAGTATCCGGCGAACGGCGCCGCATCCAGTCCGCAGAAGGAGTACGGTTATCGCGACGGCCAGTTGTTAATTACTGCTGAGCCGGCAGCTAACATCAAGTGGCTGGTTCCGGATCATCTGGGCACGCCGAGAATAATACTGGATCAAACTGGCAGTCTCGCGAATGTCAGACGCCACGATTATCTGCCATTTGGTGAGGAGTTGTTTGCTGGAGCAGGTGGTCGCACAAGCGCACAGGGGTACGCAGTTGGCGATGGTGTGCGGCAACAGTTCACTGCAAAGGAACGCGATGTTGAAACAGGGCTGGACTACTTTGAAGCGAGATATTACTCATCTGCTCAGGGAAGATTCACAAGTGCCGATCCTCTTTATTACACTGCCTCGCGTCCGGGTGATCCTCAGCAGTTCAACCTCTACTCATACGTTAGAAACAACCCGCTGAAACTTGTTGACCCTGATGGGAGAGACGGAAAGGTCGTTCCAGTAACTACAGACGATCTTGAAAAGACTCGTAAGGAGCTTAAGCGAATTGCTCCAGGCACAAAAGTAGATGCCGACGGAACGGTTCATAAGCCTGGCTTCTTTCGTAGAGTTGTTAATCACCTAACCGGTCATGGAGCAGGCACGGATTTGGTAAGTCGTATTGTTGATTCCAAGAAAACGGTGGTTATTTGGGCCGGCGATTTTGGAAGTACATCGGGTCTTGCCTCGGAACAAGTTAAACCTCAGTTAGCAAGCAATCTTGGTGTGGATATGAAAGACCTGGGTTACGTTATATCGTTTGACACCAGTACGAAAGCCGCAATCGCAGTTACGAATCCCGACGGTTCGATTGTTGAAGACAGCGCCTCACCAGGCGAGCAACTGGCCCATGAACTGGTTCACGCTGATCAACGATTACGTAGTGGTCCCCTGGACACTACTCCCTCTATACATTCTTTCTCCACAGGTGGAGTAAACTATCAGGAAAGTGAAGCTTCGAAAGAGTTTCGCGCTGTCGGGTATTCAGGCTTTAGACAAAGAGGGGACATCAGCGAGAATCAAATTCGTCGAGAACTTGGGGTACGTCCTCGAGCAGCGTACAACACACGAGATAAATGGCAACGAGTTCCATAGTGGAAGTTTGAATTATGTCTCTTAAGAACCTTATCGCCGCCTTGATCGCTGCACTTGCTGGTGTAACCGTTTGTGGTGCGGCAACGGTACTTGCACAAGACCAATCGTCGGTCCCTCAAACAGAAGCAAAAACGAGTGCTGTTTCAGTGAACCTTCGGTTAATACGTATGCTCCCTGAGAAATTGGAATTTGAACTTACGGCTCAGAATTCGGGGAACAATGCCGTATTCATCCTGACTGACCCCATGAGATCAAATGGTTCTAAAGGAAGCTATTTCACACTCGACCCACAAGACCCGTCCATCCTTGAGATCTGTATTCAACTCTATCCCTCGCCAAACTATTCCATCTATTCGAACCGGACGCGGGTTTCATTGAGGCGTCTCAATCCCGGCGGCACGCACGTGGAGTTGATAACGGTATCGTTTCCCGCACGAGAAACCAGTCCTCCATACAAAGGTGTCGAATACGGGCAGCTCGATAGATCCAAACTGCGCGGTGCCCGTGCGACAGTTGGGATATTACGCGACGACGAAGGCGTTCGAGATTTTCTTCGCCGGAAAGAAGGGATAGGACCTTATGCAGGCGGTCTTGAACTTATTACGATCGGCCCGCTTAGGGGAAAATCGCTGTATGAAGCGCAGGAAATCATTCACTCACCAACAATCAAGTTCTGATTTAAAGAATCCCTCGACGGTGTCAGGTCGCATCAAGGCCCTGGAACAATTGGTTAGTAAAGATGATGCCGGCGTACTAGAGGACTTATTACAAGCGTTGCAGGACAAGAGTCCGAGTGTACGATCTGCAGCGGCCGAGTTTCTTGGTGACCTTAATCATAAATCGGCAATCACTCCGCTCATTAAAACCTTAAGCGATCGCAGTAGCGAGGTACGCATGTCGGCGATCCGCAGTCTTGGAACGCTGCTGACGGGCAGCAAATGCCCGCGCCAGCTTATAAGAATGCTTGAAGATCCGAATGTGTTGGTGCGAATTGAAGCGGCTGAGTCGCTGGGGGCAATTGGCGATCGCAAGGCACTGCCAGCCTTGTGGCGAGCGATCAATGATCGCTCGCCGCTGGTACGCAGTTACGTTGCGGGAGCTATCGGCGCATTTGGCCGAGCGAGTGATATTCCTGAACTGGAGCAGCGTCTTAAAAAGGAAAGTTCAGACACTGTTAAGATAGGCATCTATCAAGCTCTGTACGAATTGGGCAGAAAAGATATGTTGCCACCGCTCATCTCGCTGCTAATGGAAAGCGGTGATTATCGGGTGCGCATTGCTACGGCCACGATTCTCGCTAAGGTAGTGCTGGATAAGTCGAACGCGCCTACAATTCTCGATGCACTACGGCGTGCTCTTAAGCAGGAGAAAACAATTGCGGGCAAAAGCGCTATTCGCTCAAATCTGAAGATCGTTAGACGTTCAACCAAGAGTGCACAGTAGAAATTGGACTACTAAATGCAAATAGATCTACTCGAACTCCTGTTTTTCGACAACCCGCATCATCGGAGAAATTTTATAAAGGTTGGCACTTGCCTTATAAAGGATCGCAGCCAGCGTAACTGCCATGAGGTGTTATACTAACGCCCGGCAAGGAGGACGACTCATGGCAGACAATTCAAGGTTTACGATCATTTGTCCCTGTTGCGAAGCAACGATGACGATTGATGCGCAAACCGGCGCCATTCTTACGCACGAAGAAAAGGCGAAACCACTCGCTTCGTTCGATGAAATGGTCAAAGGACTCGATAAGCAAAAGCAGATGCGCGAACAGATCTTTGCGCAGGAGCTGAGCTCGATGAAAGACCGCGACCGCATCCTCGAAGAGAAGTTTCAGGAAGCAATGAAGCGCGCGGAGAAAGACAAAGACAAGCCTTACAGAAATCCCCTGGACATCGATTAAACCTTCGGAGAACACTTGATGGTTCGTACTTCAATTCGACTTCTTCTCGGTGCTTTTCTCCTCGTAAGTCTTCAGTTAACCGGGTTCGCACAAACCCGGATGCCGCAACTCAAATTCACCGATCGCACGCTCGCCAACGGTCTGCGCGTGTTGGCCGCCCCCGATTCTTCCAGCCCGACCGTCGCCATACAGGTTTGGTATCACGTCGGCTCGAAGGACGATCCACAGAATCGCAGCGGCTTTGCGCATCTCTTCGAGCACATCATGTTCAAGAGTACGAAGAACATGAAATCGGAGATGATGGACCGGCTGACGGAAGACGTCGGTGGCTTTAACAACGCATTCACTAACGACGACGTTACGGTTTACTTCGAAGTAGTGCCGTCGAATTATCTCGAGACGCTGATCTGGGCTGAAGCCGATCGACTCTCCGGATTAAACGTCGATGATGCAAACTTCAAGTCCGAACGCGACGTGGTGAAGGAAGAGTATCGACAGGGCGTGCTCGCGCCGCCGTACGGTCGCTTCGAATACTTGATGCAACAGAAGTCATTTCTCGAACATCCGTACAAGCGACCGACGATCGGAAGCATTGAAGATCTCGATGCCGCATCGTTGAAAGACGTTCAGGAGTTTCACTCAACTTACTACCGGCCAGACAATGCGACGCTCGTCGTTGTTGGCGATTTCGAACCGAAGCAACTCGATGCGTGGGTCGATAAGTATTTTGCACCGATCGCGAAACCGTCGCGTCCATTGCCGCGCGTTGAAGTGAAGGAACCGCCGCGCAAGAGTGAGATTCGTTTGATGGAGTATGGCAGTAACGATCTGCCGGCGATTGGATTGACGTACTTGACGCCGCGGCAAGCTGATGCCGACCAGGATGCGTTGCGTGTCGCTGATGTGATTCTGTCGGGTGGTGAATCGTCGCGGCTTTATCACTCGCTCGTTTACACGCAGCAGTTGGCGGCGGAAGTGAATTCGAGTGCCGAGACGCGTGAAGATGTGAGCTTGTTTGTGTTGACTGCGGTGTTGTCGGAAGGAAAGAAAGTCGAAGACGTCGAGAAGGCGATGGAAGCTGAGATCAAGAAGTTGCAGGATGCCGCAGTTTCCGCTGCTGAGTTAGACAAAGCAAAGAACCAGCTCATTACGAACCAGCTACGGCAGCGCGAGACGAGCAACGGAAAAGCGCTCGCACTCGGTGAGGCTGCTGTATTAATCGGAGATGTGGCGCGAGTCAATACAGATCTCGAACGACTGCAAGCCGTCACCGCCGCTGATATTCAACGCGTGATGAAGAAGTATTTTGCCGACACGAATCGTTTGGTGTTGTACTACCTGCCGGAAGCGTCGAAGAAGAGCGGGGAGGGTGAGAGATGATGACTTGGTTGAAGAAATTTCTCACGCGGCGGCGCAACGGCGCAACGGTTCACGGGATTTCCTTTGCGCCGCTGCGCCGCTGCGTGGGCATGCTTTTCATAGCCGCGCTCCTTTCCTTCGGAGTTAACGCGCAAACGCCGCAAGCAACACCACCACCACCGGCGCCGCCGCGCTCCGGCGTGTTTCCGAAACCAGTCGAACAAACACTTCCCAACGGGCTGCGCGTGATCGTCATCGAGCGTCGCGAGACGCCGCTCGTTTCAGCGCAACTGCTGATCAAAAACGGTGGTGAAGTCGATCCGCCTGAGCTCGCCGGCCTCGCGGACATGACCGCAAACCTGCTCACAAAAGGCACGCAGACACGCGATGCGACGAAGATCGCGCAGGAAGTAGAGAGCCTGGGCGCATCGCTCGATTCGGGCGCGCGCTGGGACTCGTCATTCGCCGTTGTCAGCGGGATGTCTTCGAAGATCCCGGAGGCGATGGAGATCCTTGCAGATGTCGTGCGTCGTCCGACGTTCAAAAGTGAAGAAGTCGAACGACTGCGACAACAGTATCTCGACAACGTGACGCTCGCGCTGGGCGATCCGGGAACGATTGCGCGTTTTGTCGCGGCGCGTGTCGTGTTTGGCGATAGTCCTTACGGTCATCCCGTCAGTGGTACAACAGAGTCGCTGACGCGGATCAGCGCAGCCGACATCACGAAGATGCATTCGCGATATTACCGGCCTGACAACGCGATTCTCGTAATCGGTGGCGACATCGGCGGGAAAGACGGCATCGCTCTAGCAACGAAGTATTTTGGCGATTGGCAGAAGCCGAGTATTCCATTGCCGTCGTTGAGTGCGGCGATGGAGGGCGCTGGCAGTAAGGCTGGGCGCGTGGTTGTGATCGACAAACCAGATGCGGGTCAGGCCGCGGTTTATCTCGCGCGCACCGGCATCAATCGAAAAGATCCTGATTACTTTCGTGGCATCGTTTCGAACTCGGTACTGAGTGGATATTCGGGACGATTGAATCAGGAGATCCGCATCAAGCGGGGCTTGAGTTATGGCGCGGGCAGCCAGCTCGACACGCGACGAGATGTTGGACCATTCCTCGCGTCGGCGCAGACGAAGAATGAGTCAGGCGCGCAGGTGGCGGATTTGTTGTTGGGTGAGATTAGCCGTCTGTCGTCAGCGCCCCCGGCTGATGTCGAGTTGACGCCGCGGAAAGCTGTTTTGATTGGAAACTTTTCGCGAAACCTCGAGACGGCGAATGGCCTCGTGGGCCAGGTCGGATCGCTCGCGTTGTATGGTTTGGGTTTGGATGAGATCAATCGATACATCAACAACGTCCAGGCCGTGAGCACTACTGATATTCAGAAGTTTGCGGGGACGCGCCTGGATGCGAAGACGAGCAACATCATAATAGTCGGCAACGCGAAGGTGTTTCTGCCTGAATTGCAGAAGAAGTATCAGAATGTTGAAGTGATACCGATCACGGAGCTGGATCTAAATACCGCGTTGCTGAAGAAGAAAAAACAAACGCAAGGATAAAGACGCCATGACGAAATTCACGATCTTTATTCTCTCCCTGTTCATCGCAACCACTATTCACGCGCAACAGGAGCCGATCGATGGCGTTGATGCGCGGTCTAACCCGGCTGAGTTCGCGAAAGGATTGGGCAGCACGGATCCGCTGCTGCGACAACGCAGTGCCGAGGCGCTCGCGAAGCTTGCCGCTACCGATCAACGCAAGCTCGTCGAAGGCTATCAACTGCAGGAGAAAAACAAGGAAGTTCTCCTCGCACTCGACTGGGCGCTTTATCGCACGGGTAAAGCCGAGGCGCTCTATCGCGTCGTCGACGATCTCGACTCCGGTCGCCAGCAGCAGGCCGTTGGCTATTTATCAGAACTCGAAAGTCCCGACGTCCTTTATCCATTTCTGAAGCGCGCCAACAACGCGCCGCGCATCAACGCCGGATTGCTCAAAGCTCTTGCGCGCATTGGCGATGCGCAGACACTCGAGCTCGTCAAGCCCTTCCGCGAATCGCATCAGCCATACGTCGCCGAAGCCGCCGAGGTCGCTCACGACGAGATCGAGAAGCGTCTCAGCGAACCTGCCGCAGCTACGACGCGCGCGCGTCCACGAACTGTTGAGAAGGCTCCGGATCGACCATAAGCTACGAATGCACGCCAGCCTGCGCACATTTCTCGATCTACTCAACAGAGAAAACGAAATCACCACCATCAAAGCCGAGGTCGATCCATACCTCGAGCTCGCCGAGATTCATCGACGCGTGATTGCTGAAGGTGGGCCGGCGTTGCTGTTCGAGCGCGTGAAGGGCAGCCGTTATCCCGTCGTCACGAACCTGTTCGGCACGGAGCGACGCATCGATCTGGCGTTTGGTCCAAAGCCCGAAGCATTCGTGCGCCAGATGGCCCACATCGCGGAGTCGATCCTACCGCCGAAGTTTGGCGAGCTGTGGCAGCATCGATCGGTTGCGCTCGAATTAGCGAAACTTGGAACGCGCAACACATCGCGATCGCCTGTCACGCAGGTCGTCGATCGTCCAGCTCGACTTGATCAACTGCCTGTGTTGACGACGTGGCAGGAAGACGGTGGACCATTCATCACTCTGCCCCTCGTCTACACTGAAAACCCGATCACGAAGAAGCACAACCTCGGTATCTATCGCGTTCAGATCTACGACTCGCACACGGCTGGTCTTCACTGGCAGATTCAGAAAGGAGGCGGCTTTCATTACAACGAAGCCGAGCGTTTGAATCAGCCGTTGCCGGTGACGATCTTTCTCGGTGGACCGCCGGCGCTCATTCTCGCCGCGATCGCACCGCTACCTGAAGACGTGCCCGAACTCGTGCTTGCCTCTTTGCTTGCCGGACAAAAACTGAAGATGACGCGTAACCCACTCAGCGCGGGACGACATCGTCTCGCAGCGGAAGCGGAGTTTGCTTTAGTCGGATACGCGCCACCGCACGAGCGACGACCGGAAGGGCCGTTCGGCGATCATTACGGTTACTACTCACTGCGTCACGATTATCCAGTGTTCAAGGTGGAAGCGGTCTTTCATCGTCGCGATGCGATCTATCCGGCGACTGTAGTCGGCAAGCCGCGGCAGGAAGACTTCTTCATCGGCGACTACTTGCAGAAGCTTTTGTCACCTCTCTTTCCGCTCGTGATGCCGTCAGTGCGTGATCTTTGGACGTATGGAGAGACGGGGTTTCACTCGCTCGCTGCGGCTGTGGTGCGCGAGCGTTATGGTCGCGAAGCGCTGGTTTCGGGATTTCGAATACTCGGTGAAGGGCAGTTGTCGCTCACGAAGTTTTTGCTACTCACTGACACGCCGCAGGATCTGAAAGACTTTCCACGTTTGTTAGAGCACGTGCTGGAACGCTTCCGGCCGGAGACGGATCTGTTTGTTTTCTCGAACGTCTCGATGGACACGCTCGATTACACGAGTGGCAAAGTGAATGAAGGCAGCAAAGCGATCATGCTTGGATTGGGTGAGCCCGTGCGCAAACTGCCGCGAGAATTCAAAGGTCAGTGGCATGGCCGCGCGGAAGTGTTTTGCGGCGGATGTTTAGTGTTGCAAGGCGAAGCGTCTGCGGAAAAGGTGGCTGGCGATCCGGTGTTTGCTGAGTGGCCGTTGATCGTCTTGCATGATGATGCGAGCGTCGCTCGATCTTCGCCGGATTTTTTGTGGGCGACCTGGACACGGTTCGAGCCGGCGTCGGATATCTACGCGGCGCAAACAGAAGTTAAGCGTCATCATCTGGTTTACACAGGGCCGATCGTGATCGATGCGCGGACGAAGCCTGGTTTTCCGGATGAGTTGATTGTTCGAGATGACATAGCGGATCTCGTCGACCGGCGCTGGACGGAATATTTTGGACGCGGATAAACGCAGATTTAAATCCGGATTTTATCCGCGTCATCCGCGTTCAACTTTAATGTAAACACCGCGCCGCCGTCGGGTGAATTAGCAGCCGTCAGGGTTCCACCGTGTTGTGTGATGATTCGATGAGTTAGCGCGAGGCCGATGCCGTGGCCTTTTGCTTTTGTGGTGAAGAAGGGGATGAAGATCTTTTGCAGATCCGCTGGTGAAATTCCGGGGCCGTTGTCGCGTACTTGGATAACGATAGTGCCATTCTCACGGGTTGCACTCACGGAAACCTCTCCATCAGGGTTTGCTTCAGCGCCGTTGCGCATGAGGTTTAGTAGCGCTGTTCGCAGCATTCGTTCATCAGCACGAACCGCCAGTGATGGTTCCACATCAATGACGGCTTTAAGTCGGAGCTCAGTAGCACAATCATCAATCAGGTCGCCTACACGCACATCCTCCAACTGCAATGGCTGAGGGCGGGCGAAGTTCAGAAACGCCGTCACCATTCCCGACAGGTTCCGCACTTCATTCACTAACGAAGCGGCCGCGATCTGAGCCTTGTCGTTCAGCTCCATGCTCTGCAAAAGCTGCGCGTACCCTTGCAGCGTCGCGATCGCGTTCTTGAACTCGTGGGCTAACCCCGCCGACATCTCGCCGAGACTTTCGAGATTGTTCTTCAACGCTACCTGCTCTCGCAGCTCCGTCACTTCCGTGATGTCCGTTAAAAGACAGAGCGCGCCTCTTGGTCCACGCTCGGGCGGCAGATCGATCGGAGCGACTGTTGCCCCAAGCCGCCGCAGCTTTCCCTCAGCACTAACGGCTTCGATCTCAGTGCGACGGTAAACAGTCCCCGTTTGCAAACAATCGCCAACCATCTTCGCCAGCTCTTCATGTGCACCGAAGAGTTGTTTGTACGACTCTCCCAACGCCGCGCCATTAACTTCCAGGAGGACTCGTCCCGGCGTGTTGATGGCCATCGAGAGCCCCGCGCCGTCGAAAGCGATCAATCCCGAAGGCAAACTGGCGACGATGTGCTCGCTGAACTTCTCGATCCCTTTGCGTTGCTCCTGAAGCTGCGCCACGACTGACTGAAACGTCTCGAGCACAAACTCAGCTTCGTCCTGCGATTTGTGCGGCGCAGCTACCGACGCTCGTTGCGCTTCACCAACTAACTTTTGATACGGACGCAGCAGCCAGCGCAGCACAAACAAAATGCACAACAAACTACCGAGCAGGATCGCGATGAAAGAAGCGAGCAGGATTGGACCACGAGCGGCTGGCGTTTCCGGTGTAGCAGCGTAGAGCAGGATCGCAAACAGGACCGCCAGCAGAAAGAGTCCTGTCAGCATCGTCAGCCCGGATTGGAAACGATTGCGATATGTCACCGGAATTGCCCTGCGTACCATTCGACTAACGGCGCGCCGAAGAGCAGTGCGGCGATTGCGCCGAGCCCGAGAAAGACACCGAAGGGAAGCAGCATCTGCATGTTTTTCTGACCTTGCTTGGCCATCAACAAGATGCCGATCACGGATCCGCTCAATACACCGACAAAGATCGTGAGAATCGTCAATCGCCAACCGAGATAAGCGCCGACCATAAACATCATCTTCACGTCGCCGAGGCCCATCGCTTCGATGCCGCGCAGTTTTTCCCACGTCCAGCCCATGAGCCAGAGCGAACCGCCTCCGATCAAGGCGGCAATGAGCGCGCCGGCAAGCGAAACGACCCACAGCGGCATTCCTGCGAGCGCGCCGTGTGAAAGTGATGGTATGTCGTCGAAGTGTGGCATGTTTGTTAATAAAGGAATCGCCACGCGCGCGACGAGAGCAAACGCGATTCCGGGATACGTGATCACGTTTGGAAGAATCATGTGTTCGGCGTCGATGAAGACGAGCGCGAGAAGGGCAGAAGCGAATACAAGATCAAATGGCAACGCAACGCTGAGTTTGTCGTGCCAGGCGACCCCGACGAACAAAGCGGCTGTCAGCAATTCAACCGCGGGATAACGAAACGAGATGTGCTCCTTGCACTTGCGACACTTCGCGCCCAGCAAGACGTAGCTGAGAACAGGAAGGTTGTCGTAAAAGGCGATCGCCGCGCCGCACGAAGGACAGTGCGAGTTTGGAAAGACGATCGACTCTTCGTTTGGAACACGATGAATGACGACGTTGAGAAAGCTACCAATGATCGCACCAAAAACACCTGCGATCAGATAACCAACAACAGGGGGAACCAGGTTTAAATCAATCATCTCAATCCGTTTTTATCCGTCTTATCCGCGGCCTGTTTTTCCCACAGCATCAAATGCTTCAAGAACGCATGATGCGCAGCGAAGCTCGCAATCGTAAAGCCTGCGAATCCGTCTCGTAAACCACCTTTCAAAATCAAACTGCGAATGAACGCTGCTGGTCCAGCCGAAGCAACGCCAAACGCTGACGTGCGCCGGCCTTCTTCAAACATCTGGCGGGCAGCGAGTGGTGCATAGCGCTCGCCGATCATGCGGTGATGATGGGCGGCGTTCTGTGAAGTGTAATGCAGCAGGTCGCCGTTGAGTCGCTCGACGCGCGCGCCCGGATCCATCGTCACGGATTCGTGAATATGACGTTGCTTCCAGTGGCCTTTGTTCTTGCGGAAGAGTCTTAGCTGACGATCGGGATACCAGCCGCCGCCGCGGATCCAGCGTCCCTGGTAGTAAGTGCGGCGAGCGATCTCGTAACCGTCCGCGTGATTAGATTCTTGCTTTAAAGATTCGATCGACTTTTTGAGCTCGTCAGAAACACGCTCGTCGGCGTCGAGACTGAAGATCCATTCGTGTTGGGCTTGTTCTACTGCAAACTGCTTCTGTGCCCCGAAACCGGGCCACGGGTTGGTGATCACTCGCGCGCCACAACTGTCGGCTATTTCGCGCGTCGCATCAGTCGAACCCGAGTCTACCACCATGATCTCATCGGCCCACGCAACTGACTCGCAGGCGGCTTTGATATTCGGTTCTTCATTGAGTGTGATGATGGTGGCGCTGATCTTCATCCAAGATAAGCGTACCTTAGCAAAGATAAAAGGGCCACAGATTTAATCTGTGGCCCCTTTTGAGTTAAGCCGTAATGCGGCTACGGCTGAATGGGCGTGTCTACCACCACGTTGTTCGCCCGCAGCGTCGTCGATGTCGCACGCTGCAAGTCGGCCAGCGCCTTGTTGTAGTCAGTCTCTGCTCGCAACTCAGAAGCACGCGCGTTCGCAAGTGCGTTCTCACGTTGGAACAGAAGGAACGTCGTCGAACGTCCCACCTGGTACAACCGCTGCTCACCTTCGAGCTGCATCTCAGCGTTCGTTCGTGCTTCACGTGCCGAGAGCACACGCTGTCGCGCCGATTCAACCGCCTGAGCAGAGTTACGAACGTCAACCTCGATGATTTGCTCCTGCGATCTCACCGTCGCCTGTAACTGCTCCTTCTGAATTCGCGCACCTGCGAGGTTCGCTTCCGCCGTCTTGTTCTTGAACGGGAATTGAATCGCGACACCCACAGTGACGTTGCGCGTTTCGCCGCCGAACAGATTCTGCAGCGTCTGCCCATAACCGCCAATCAGCTTCGGGTTGACTACATTCGAATCGATGACAGCCAATGGTGGCACGGCTACCGGAAGGCCCGTGCGTCTTTGAATATCCTGGATCTCATTGAGTAAGAACGCCGCCGGATCCGTTAACGGATTGCCGACGATCAAAGGTTGTGTGGCGCCCGGAGGGACAATGGTTGCGAGATTGTTTCCCGCCAGACCCGTAAGCGCGAGCGTGCCAGTCAAATCAATTCGTGGTTTCGTTTGGTTCTTGAAGAACTGGATATCGATGTCGTTGATGTCATTCTGCAAGCGCAAACGCCGCAATTCGGGACGATTATCGCGCGCGGCTTTCAAAGCGTCGTCGAGATTAACCGGTGTCGTATCAAACTTCGGTGTATCGGTCGGAGTGAGCTGTGAAGACCACTCGGGCGTGTTCGGGTTCTTGAAGATCAAAACTTTCAGGTTGTTCTCAGCAATCGCGACTGCCTGAATCGCCGAATACAACGCAGTTTCACGATTTGCGAGCTCGGTTTGCACTTCCGCTCTTTCGAGTGGAGCTTTCGCGCCGGCTGCGATCTGCGCCTCGATGTTCCGGAGACTCTCGCGCGAGAGATTCAGGTTCGCGAGCTGGTTTTGCTGATCGCGCAATGAGAAGACGAGTTCCCAATACGCTTGCTGCACACGATTGATAACGTCGATCGTCCGCTGGCGGAAGTCTGCATCTGTCTGGTCCAGACGTTTGCGCTGAATGCGAATCTGCCGCCGGTTGTTATCGATCGATCGATCGCGCCAGAGTGGTTGTGTGAACTGCAGCGACAGGTTCGACGAGTAGAACGGGTTCAGCAAGCTGAAACTGTTACTCGTGTTCGTATGCGAGTTTGAAAATTGGAGAAAGTAGCTTCCACCGCCGCGGCCAAACTGCTTCTGTACGGAAGGACTTAACGAGTAAGTAGTCGTGCTGACGGTACCTCCGGAACCTGATCCGCCGCCCAGTGAGCTCTGCTGTGGCGAGATGCGTTTGTCGTACGTCGGCGTGATTGCAAAGATCGGATCGAAGATGCCTTCGAGCGAACGCAACTGAGTCTCAGCGATGCGAACGTCATCACGTGCGATTTCGATGTCGTTGTTGTTTTCGAGTGCACGTCTGATCGCGTCGTTCATAGACAACGGCACCGACTCACCACCCACACCTAAACGCGAAAGACTCGGCACCGGCGGCAATGGCTTCGCCTGAAACTGCGGGATGTTCGGCTCGCGCAAAGGCTCGTTTGTTCCGCTCGGTACGGTCGATCCACCGGGCACGTTGCCGGCCGGCGGTGTCGGTGCAGGCGTTACTGTCGGTGTTTGTGGAATAGTTCCTGGTGGCGCAGTCGGACTGGTTTGCTGAGTTCCCGGAGGCGCCGCTGGATTCTGGGTCGGCGTCTGTGTGCCGGGAATCGGATCCTGTCCTGGTGGTCTCGTTGGATCGCCAGGGGCAGGCGTCGGTCGCGGTGTTTGCTGCGGGACTTGAGCGAGTGCAGCGTTTGCGCCAGCGAACACGATGGATGCCAGAACCACCGGCCGAACTAACTTAGTAGATATCAAATTAAACATCGAACAAAGAGCTCCTTAAACGTGTTTCTCCAATTCTATCGACTACCGCGAGGAAAGAGTGGAACATTCTGGCAAACGAAGGTCCACAGTATCAAGCGGTTACTACGTTACCTCAGGAAATGCAGTTTCAAAAACTTGAGCTAAACGCTGGCTTGACAGGCCGAAACGCGCCGCATAATCTTGCGTTTCTCTGATCAGAGACACTGCGGGGCTACTCCAGGTTACAAAGGCGCGCGACGCCCGGGCAGAATTATGTCCCAAATTTGCGACCGGTCTTGTCCCACAATCGAGACAAATTCAATTCAGTTGGAGGATTTTCGGCAATGGCGGTGAAGGTTGGCATCAACGGATTTGGTCGCATTGGCAGAAACATTTTTCGCACATCAATCGGTGATCCGGACATCGACTTCGTGGCCGTCAACGATCTCACCGACACCCGAACGCTTGCGCACTTGCTGAAGTATGATTCCGTGCTTGGCAATCTCGATCATCAGATCACTTCAACGGAAAACGGCATCAGTGTCGAAGGCGAGGAGTTTCGCGTGTTCTCGCAACGCGATCCCGCGGCGATTGACTGGGAGTCGGTTGGCGCGGAGATCGTGATTGAGTCGACCGGAATATTTACGAAGGCTGAAGACGCGAAGAAGCACCTGCGCGGTTCGGTGAAGAAGGTGATCATCTCGGCGCCCGCGAAGAATGAAGACATCACGATCGTGTTGGGTGTCAACGAAGAGAACTACGATCCGGCTGCACATCACATCATTTCAAACGCGTCGTGCACGACGAACTGTTTGGCGCCGGTAGCGAAAGTGGTCCATGAGAAGTTTGGGATTAAGTCGGCACAGATGACTACCATTCACTCGTACACAAACGACCAGCAGCTTCTCGATCTGCCGCACAAGGATCTGCGTCGCGCGCGTGCGGCGGCGTTGTCGATGATTCCGACTTCAACTGGCGCTGCGAAGGCAGTCGCGCTCGTGTTGCCGGAGTTGAAAGGGAAATTTGACGGGATTTCGGTGCGTGTGCCGACGCCGAATGTTTCCCTCGTTGATGTGGTGATGGATCTCGAGAAGGAGACGACGGCGGAGGAAGTAAATCGCGCGTTCAAGGATGCGGCGAATGAGGAGCTGCGCGGCATTCTCGACTTCTCTGAAGAGCCGCTCGTGTCGGTCGACTACAAGCGCAACCCGAATTCGTCGATCGTCGATGCGGAGTATACGAAGGTGATCGGCGGAACGATGTTGAAGGTGCTTTCGTGGTACGACAACGAGTGGGGTTACTCGTGCCGCGTCAGGGATTTGATCAAATACATCGCTTCTAAAGGTCTCTGATTATTTTGACCCTTTAGTTGAGGGTTCTCCTTTTTGTGTTTTTGTGCCTTTTTGTGGCTAAAAAAGTTTTCGTGGCTAAGCTCTCCATCAAAGATCTTTCACTTCGTGGCCAGCGGCTGTTTATCCGCGTCGACTTCAACGTGCCGATCAAAGACGGCAAGGTTGACGACGACTCGCGCATCACCGCGTCGTTGCCGACGATCCAATACGCGATCGATCGCGGTGCGCGTGTAATTCTCGCTTCTCACCTCGGACGACCGAAAGGCGAGCGCGTTGAGAAGTACAGTCTTCGCCCAGTCGCAGAACATCTTTCTGAGCTGTTGAAGAAGCCCGTGGCGTTTGCCGAAGACTGTATTGGAGAACCCGCCGAGTCTAAAGTGAAAGCGCTCAGCGAGGGCGACGTGGCGCTGCTCGAGAACCTCCGCTTCCACGCTGAAGAAGAAAAGAACGACGAAGGCTTTTCAAAGCAGCTAGCTTCGCTCTGTGATCTCTACGTCAACGACGCTTTCGGCACCGCGCATCGCGCGCATGCATCGACTGTCGGCATAACTCATCACGTCACAAAAGCCGCTGCCGGGTTGTTGATGGAGAAAGAGCTCGACTATCTCGGTCGAGCAATCAACAATCCCGAGCACCCGTTCGTTGCGATCCTCGGCGGCGCAAAAGTCTCCGACAAGATTCCCGTCATCAACGCGCTCATCGATCGTGGCGTCGATAAGATCCTGATCGGCGGCGCGATGGCTTACACGTTTCTAAAAGCAGAAGGATTTACTGTCGGCAAGTCGCTCGTCGAAGACAGCATGTTATCGACAGCGCTCGAGATCAAGAAGCGCGCAGAAGAGAAGGGCATCGTGTTTTTATTGCCTACCGATCATCAAGTCGTCGATAGCTACGAGCCGATCAAAGGTCAACAAATCGTCACCAAAACGATCCCGATTGAATTTACAAATATCGGCCTCGTGGGCATGGACATCGGCGTCGAGACCGTCTCGCATTTCTCTTCTGCATTACAAGACGCTCGCATGATCATCTGGAACGGTCCAATGGGCGTCTTCGAAGAACCACCATTCGACCAGGGCACAATCGGCGTCGCCAAAGCAGTCGCTGACGCCGCACAACACGGCGCTACCGTAATCGTCGGCGGCGGCGACTCCGTCTCGGCAGTGACACGCGCCGGCGTCGCCGACAGTATCACCCACATCTCAACCGGCGGCGGCGCCACCCTGGAATTCCTCGCGGGCGAAGAACTCCCCGGCGTCACTGCACTTACCGACAAATAAATGCGTAAACCTGTAATCGCCGGAAACTGGAAGATGTACAAGACGCTGAGCGCGGCGGTTGATACTGCGCTCGCACTGAAGCCGCTTGTCGCAAACGCAAACCATTGCGACGTCGTGATTGCGCCTGTCTTCACAGCCATCAAGACAGTCGCCGATCGGCTTGAAGGATCAAACATCCGTGTTTCCGGTCAGGATTGCTCGACCGAAACCGAAGAGGGCGCGCATACGGGCGAAGTGCTGGCATCGATGCTAAAAGACGTCGGCGCAAAGTATGTAATTGTTGGTCACTCGGAGCGCCGGCAGTTCTATTGCGAGGCAGACGTGCAGGTGAATCGGAAGACGCACGCGGGGTTGGCTGCTGGTCTGACGGTGATCATGTGTGTCGGAGAGACGCTCGACCAGCGCGACCAGGGAAATGCGGAAAGCGTTGTGTCACAGCAGTTGACCGCGGGACTCAGCGGGTTGACAGCCTCAGATCTCGACCGTATCATCGTCGCTTACGAGCCGGTCTGGGCCATTGGCACTGGACGCACAGCGACGCCGGAGCAAGCGCAGGAAATGCATGCG
>DATFDT010000142.1:0-24158 GCA_035251975.1 Pyrinomonadaceae bacterium
CCTCTGTGTCTCTGTGGTTGATGAAATTCCGAGTAAAACCACACCACAGAGACACAGAGGACACTGAGGTTGCACAGAGAAATCCCAGAACAAGGACTTTTTGTGAAAAGCCAGGATCAAATTCACAAACCAAATCCAGAGCCCGTGATAGCGGGCGACAGCGTGAAATTCTTCAAGGCTTTCGCCCGCTGTCGCGGGCTCCGGCCCCTTTTATTGGCACGTTAACCTGGGGCTTGCGCCCCAGGCTTTATGCTTACGCCTGCGATCGCAGGCTAAGAAAGATGGTTTGATCGATTTTTTGTGCAAAGCCATCTATCGCTGCAGCGTCCAGTTAAAGAGAGGGTCGAGCCAGTTTTTCACCGGGTGATAGACGATGCCGTGTCCCAAACCGGTCGTGAGTACGATCTCCTGATGTCGATTGATCCCGGATGATTGCTGCACAAATCTCTTGCAACTACCTGCACCGGTGTCGTCGTCACGATCGTAAATCGAGAGAACGTTACCGTAGAGATCGGGATCCAAGTTTCTAAAAAAGCGGGATCCAGCGCAAGAGGCGAGAATTATAAAATTCACGTCGCGATTTTTGATTAACGAAGAGGCAATCAATGCAATGCCGCCACCGCGCGACGCGCCCACGATGGTTATTCTCTCAGGCGGCACGCCTGCCTTCAGCAGTTCGTTAACCTGCGATGCGACTTTCGCGGCGTATTTTTGTGGAGGCGTTCCTTTGCGTCTTACTTCGCTGATGACAGTGAATCCCTCGCCGACAAATGCTGCGAGAATCTTTTCGTACTCATAAACCCCGAACTTCTGACTAACAGCATGCCCGTTAGTGCCTTCGAGAATCGCTCCATGCAAATAGAACAAATATCGTGACGTGGCGTCGATGCGTTGCGGAATCGTTTTGGTCTGAGCGCTGGCCGATTGCAAACTTGCCATTGCGGTCGTCGTCGCTAACAAGATGAAAAAGATCCGTTGATACATAAACTTAAGCCGTGAAGAGAACCTGACCCAGCAAATTTGCCAGGCTGACGTCACCACTGATTTGTAGGCGACCCTGGCGGAGGGCCTTCGCCGAATTGAGCTTTCCATTGACCATGTCGATCAGATCATCCGGAGTGACGACGATCGTACATTGCGCTTCAACGTCATCCGATCCGGGCCGGCATGCCAACTGCTGCGTGTCAACGATCCAATGAAGAGCTTTGCCGTCGTCTTCGGGAAGGATGAGCTTATAAACCGCATCAACACCTTGAAAGATCTGGCGATTCTCCCGCAGGCAGCTGGGGATGTATGTGTTAAAGACGTCGTCAATGGAAGATACGATTGCATCTGCGTCGTCTCGTTGCTTTACACGAGGCCGTGCGTTGCCTCCCCAGTCAGGTCCGACGATTTCATAACCCAAATTTTCCAGCACCGGGTTAATCCGATCGACCATGTTGTCGTTAAGGTAGCGACGCGGGATCGAGGAACCCAACCCAATAGAATCAGCGTGAATCTTTTTCGAGAAGGCGACGTTTGGATCACCAGGGCCGCGGTCGTGACGCGTGGAGAAAACAGACTCAAGGATACGTTCGTCCCAATTAAGTCCAAGGAAAGAAAACATCGGGCTCAGCGTGCCGGCCGGATTCAACACCAGGTCCTCGTATTTCAAACGGAAGGTCCGACCGGGATTGTCCCGCTCGAATTCCATCATTGTCACGGTCTTCTCCAGCCAGCTATCAAGATAGACGCCGTAATGATTTCGAAAACCGTGATTCCTGGCGTAGTACTTGAGATCGATCATCCATCCCTCTTGAACTCGTTCCATGAAGGAATGAAGAACGTCCATGCCGTGGCGATAAAGACAAATGAATTTGGCGTCAGGAAAGACTGCGTTCAAATACTCGAGATGATTGACGTTTCGCGGCGACTTGTCACACCAAATACGTTTGTTCTTTGCGACCGCGTAAGAACCCATTATCTCCGATACGATTCGCCTCACTTCAGCGACGACAACACGCTCACTCGCAGGCGATCCGGGCGCAGCCAGGGTTTGTCCAAGAGTCAGTGATAACACCAGATGCAGATCTTCACAGAGCACGCCTAACATAACTTCGCTGGGGCAACACACTTCCGGATGCGTGTCGACGATGTAGCGAAGCAGCGTTGAACCACTGCGCGGCGTTGAGAGAATGAAAATCGGAGCAGGCGAATCTGAGGATGCAGGATTAGTAATCACGGTATTCCTTGTTCTTCCCGGCGGATAACCGTTGCACTGGAGTGATGCGGGGCGACTCATCTTATGCATTTGGTTTTCTCTGTGCAACCTCTGTGTTCTCTGTGTCTCTGTGGTGAACGATACTCAACCACAGAGACACAGAGAACACAGAGGTTGCACAGAGAAGAGCAGAGGTTGATTGACATCGTGACCTCTGGTGATAAACTGTCTGCCCTCCCAACCCTGAGACTTTGTGTTTCTTTTGGCGAAACTCAAATTAGCTAACAAAACTCTGTAAAGATTAGAGATGGAAAACGTCACGACCTTAACCGCACCCTCTGCGCCGGAGGTGGTTTCAACGCAGCCTTTGGTATGCATCCGAAATCTGTCGAAGATTTTCTACTCAGATGAGTTGGAAACTCGCGCCGTTTCCGATCTCGATCTCAACATAGAGCGTGGCGAGTATGTCGCGATTGCTGGTCCCTCAGGCTCCGGCAAATCAACCTTGCTGTCCATTATCGGCCTGCTCGACACTCCCACGGAGGGCGAGTATTTGCTGGCTGGCGAGTTAGTCACAGACTTGTCGCGCTCTGAACGCGCGCGCCTTCGTGGCCAGCACATCGGCTTCATCTTTCAAGCATTCAACCTTATCGGCAGCCTGACGGTCCAGGCGAACGTCGAACGTCCGATGACCTTTCGCAAGATGCCGGCAGACGAGCGCCGCCGCCGCGCTGCTGAGGCTCTCGAGCGTGTGGGGATGAGCCACCGTGCCAAGCATTATCCGTCGCAACTTTCGGGCGGTCAGCAACAACGTGTGGCGGTCGCGCGCGCTGTTGCCGGCAGCCCTTCTTTGCTCCTGGCAGATGAGCCGACCGGCAATCTCGATTCAGCAAACGGAGAGAAAGTGATGGATCTTTTGCGTCAGTTGCATCAAGGAGGGGCCACCGTCTGCATGGTCACTCACGACCCGCGCTATGCGCGCCACGCCGATCGCACAGTTCATATGCTCGATGGACGCTTAGCGTAATTGCAACGGCCGGAGAATAAACAATGAACTCATTATGGCAAGACTTGCGTTTCGGAGCGCGCATGTTGCTGAAACATCCGTCCTTTGCCCTCGTAGCAATTACGGCGCTCGCGCTCGGCATCGGAGCCAACACGGCGATCTTCTCAATCGTCAACGCGGTCTTATTGAGACAGTTACCTTACAAAGATTCAGCGCGGTTGATGATGCTCTGGGAAACGGATCCGAAACGCGGCGGCAGTCCGACAGGATTCTCGTACCCGCGTTTTAACTTCCTGCGCAATCAGCAGCAATCATTCGACGCGGTTGCCGCTTACACGACGCGCAACTTTAGTGTCATGGGACCGGAAGGGCCAATGCTCGTGCCGGGCGCACATATCTCCGGGGACTTCTTCCAGGCGACTGGGATTGGACCTGCGTATGGACGCCCCTTTGCTCCTGAAGAAGATCAACCCGGCGCTGCTCCAGTCGCCATTCTCGGCTATGAGCTCTGGCAGAGTCAGTTTGGCGGGAACCAGAACATGATCGGTCAGAGCATCACGGCTGACGGACAGTCGTTGACTGTTATCGGCGTCATGCCCGCCGGTTTCAAGCTCTTCGAAGAAAAAATCGATCTGTGGGTCCCGAGAGTCTTTGAGACAAACTTCCTGACTCCGCAACAGATTCAGCGCGGCGGGATTTACCTCGCGGTTTTCGGACGGCTGAAGTCAGACGTCACTTTAGACCAGGCTCGTGCGGCTTTGACTGTTACCAGCGAACAGTATCAGCAAGCCTTTTCCGGAAACAGCGACGCAGCGAATGGTATGGGGGCGGGATCGCTCCGCGAATATCTGGTCGGAGACATTAGTTCGACACTATGGATCCTGTTGGGTGCAGTCGCGTTTGTGTTGCTCATCGCGTGCGCTAATGTCGCCAGTCTTCTGCTGGCGCGAGTGGCGACGCGACAGCGGGAGATTGCCGTCCGTATGTCGTTAGGCGCTACTTTTTGGCGCTTGGTCCGGCAGACGCTAACAGAAAGCATTCTGCTTTCTGTCGTCGGCGGAGTGGTCGGATTACTACTGGCGTTTCTGGGACTAAAACTCGTGCTTGGTATGGGTTCGGAGGTGATACCGCGCGCTGGTGAGATCCAGCTCGACCGCTGGGTGCTGATCTTCACGTTGCTCATCTCTGTTTTGACCGGTGTAGTGTTTGGAGTAGCCCCGGCACTACTTCAGGCCAAGACCAACTCAAACGAGTCTCTCAAAGAAGGCGCACGCGGCGAGTCAGGCGGCGTTCGCCGCCACCGTTTGCATCAGGCGCTCGTAATCGCGGAGGTCGCTCTGACATTGGTCCTCCTTATTGGCGCCGGACTATTGATCCGTAGCTTCCTTCGCTTGCGCAACGTCGACACCGGTCTCAACCCGCGTGGAGTCTTGACGATGCAACTCGTTCTTCCGGCTTCACGTTATGGCACTCCGGCCCAGCAAGCGATCTTCTACGATCAGCTTCTCGAGAAGGTTAAGAGTTTACCCGGTGTAACCTCAGCCGGTATGACAACACGTTTGCACCTGGACGAGCCTGGCAGCACCATTCTGTTCTTTCCCGAAGGCCAGGTTGATCAAGGAGCTCAGAACCCGCAAGGGCGGCTGCGCATCGTCAGCCCGCAGTATTTTGACACTATGGGGATCCCGCTCGTGCAGGGACGAATGTTCAACGAGCGCGATACCGCGGCAGGTCCGCGCGTCATGATAATCAACGAGAGCATGGCGCGGCGCTACTTTCAAAACCAGAATCCACTCGGTAAGAGAATCACCTACACACTCGATCGTTTGACGTGCGAAGTTGTTGGCGTCGTTCGTGACGCCAAAACATCTGTGGTCCAAACGCAGGCAAGCGAGGAGATGTATGTACCTTATCCGCAAAGAACCGTGCCCCGCATGATGTTGGTCGTGCGCGGCTCCAGCGCGGATCCGCTCAGCCTTTCGGGGGAAGTGCGTCGTCAGGTGCAGGCTGTGGATAAGGAGCAGCCGGTAGCCAAGATCAGATCGATGGACCAGGTAATTGCCGACACTTTGTCGCAGCCGCGTTTCATGACCACGTTGTTGATAATCTTCGCCGTGGTCGCGCTCATCCTGGCGACAGTCGGTATTTATGGGGTGATGTCTTACTCAGTCACTGAGCGCACTAAGGAATTTGGAATTCTGATGGCAGTCGGCGCGCAACAACGCGACGTGCTGAAGATGGTGCTTAAACAGGGACTAATTCTGGCAGTGATTGGCGTAGTAATCGGGCTAATCGCGACGATCCCGTTGCGAAAATTGTTACTGAGTCAGATGCACGGCATAAGCGCAACTGATCCTCTGACGCTTGTGACCGTCTCGTTGTTGTTGATGACGGTGGCGCTGCTGGCTTGTTATATCCCGGCGCTGCGAGCTACGAGGGTTGATCCACTTGATGCATTACGTTATGAATAAGAAATTTGATCTCGAGCATCTCGATACTCCGAGTAGTGTCGAGAGTGCCTGCATTATGGTAAACCGCGGCGATGGCGACCCGATGGCTCTCGATCGCGATGAAGTAATTCGGCTCTACAAACAGTACGGCGCCATTCTCTTTCGTGGCTACAACTTTGGTGGTGAGAATGGCTTTCGCATGTTTACCGAGAGATTCGGAAGAAACTTTTTCATCCATCCCTCCGTCAACCGGACAATGGTGGGTGACGACACTGTGCAGACGGTTGATTATGGAGCGGACGCCATCACGATCCACGGTGAGTTCTCATATCTGCCTTATCCGTTGCGACCGGAAATGGGTTGGTTCTACTGCGTCAGACCGACTCAAACTGGTGGCTGCACTACGATTTGCGATGGCACTCAAATCCCGCAGCATGTCTCCGCTGAAGTGCGGCAGCTTTTGGAAAGTAAGCGTTTGAGATTCAGGATGCGGTTCCAGGAAGTGATCTGGGAACGTTTTTTCCAGACGAGCTCCGTTGAAGAAGTGCTGAAGTTTCTGAATGAGCATTCGATTGAGGATTCGTTCACGATGACGGATCGCATCTTGTATCTCGATCATCGCGAGGCGGCCCTCAAGCCACCAAGATTCAGCGATCAATCAGCCTTTGTAAACAATGTCATCTTCTACTTTGACAGGAATGAAAAGACGATGGCGGTGTTTGAAGAGGACGACCAACTCTCTGACCCTCTGGTTGAGGAACTCAGCCGCGTCGCCGCTGGTCTAACGGCGGAGGTGAGTTGGCAGAAAGACGACTTGCTAATGTTTGACAACACACGCATGTTGCACGGCCGCCGCCAACTCCTGGACGACGAGCGCATCATTTACACCCGGTGGTGTCACGCGTCGTTTTAGAGCGAGGCATTGGGCGTAACTGTAGGGGGTGGCCCTCCGTGGCCACCCGTTTGGCTAACGCACGGGCGGCCACGGAGGGCCGCCCCTACAGTTGTCTCTTAAGGGGAGTAACTCGGCAATGCGTCGCTCAGGGTCGGCTGCTACGTCCGCCAGCAGCGCACGGTAGTTATTAGCTAGTTGAGTGATCGTCGTGGCGTCAAACAAGTCAGTGCGGTACTCAATCCAACCGTTGTAATCACCCGGCATCTCCACAACCGTTACCGATAAGTCATACTTCGTGAGTTTGCTCATGTAATAAAGTGAGCTCAACTTGAGGTTGATACCTTTCGAGGCGCGGAGTGCGGCCGGCCGCGCGTTCTGAAGAATAAACATAACTTGAATGAGAGGGATGTGGCTGCGCCCCGGCTCAAGGTGCAACTCATCAATCAACTTCTCGCACGGTAAATCCTGGTGCGCGAAGGCTCCCATCGTTGCCTCTCTCACATGGCCCAACAGATCGCTAAAAGTTTGATCAGCGGAAAGATCTGAACGGATCGCAAGGTTGTTTACGAAAAGTCCGATCAGCCTCTCTGTTTCCTTTCGCGTGCGGCCGGAAATGGGTGTCCCCACAACGATCGCTGACTGTTGTGTGTACCGGAAGAGAAGCGCTTTGAAGGCAGCCAGCAATGTCATATAAAGCGTCACGTTCTCTCGATGGCTCAACGCGTTGAGCGCTTCCACGAGTCCGGCGCCGAGTGTCATCTGTTCCTCACCTGCCAGGTAACGATGATTGGCCCCGAGATATCTCCCGTCAGCCGGCAACATTTTGTCGGCGGGAAATTCCAGCACTGGCGGCGACTCGCCCAGGTGTTTCCGCCAGTATGAGACTTGCTCCTCGAGCGCTTTACCCTGGAGCCAACTGCGCTGCCACGCTGCATAATCAACATACTGCACCGGAAGTTCCGGTAACGGAGAGAGCCGGCCGGTAACGATCGATTGATAAAGCACAGCTGCTTCCGTCTTTAGTACTCCCATCGAGGCGGAATCGCTGACAAGATTATGGACAGTCAACAACAGCACATGGTCCTCTTGGTCGAGACGCAGCAGGCGCCCACGGATTACTGGTCCACGTTCGAGGTCAAACGGCTGGCGGGCTTCGGCTTCGCGGGCTTGGTCCACACGCGCTCGGCGATCTTCTGCGGCCAGGTCGCGCAGATCATCGTAAGTCAACTGAAGACTTGCATCTGTCGCCGGAACCTGGACCACGTGCTCCGCGCGCAATACGAATCGCATGCGTAGTATTTCGTGACGATTGATAACTTGATCGAGGGCTCGTTTCAGTGCGGCAGAATCGAGCGGTCCTTCCAGGCGCCACGCCACGCGGAAGTGGTAGAGATGGGTGGTTTCCGACTGGTGCAGAGGCCACAGCGCTTCCTGCGCGAAAGAAAGTGGACACTCGTTGCGTGCTATGTGTTTGAGTGGCGGCACTCCTGACGGACACGATTCCGAAACTTCTCTTGCGGCAAGTTGTTCACCCCAACGGATAGTAAGAAGCCGGAGTTTTGCCGGTGAAAGAGAAGGGAACCGCTCGCGATAACCGTCACTCGAAACGATCCCTTCATTCTCTGCGAGTAATGCACGCTTCGTGTCTTCTTCAGAGAGATGGTCCAATTCTGCGTGCAGCCGCTTCGCCTCCTCATCATTCATCAACTCGAGTTGCTTGTGCTCGATAACTTCGGCGAGACCGGCAACAGTCGGAGTAGTGAAAATGTCAGTCAATGACAGCTCGACTTTAAAACTCTGCTGCACTCGCGACAGTACGCGGAGCGCCCGGAGCGAATGACCGCCACAGTCGAAGAAATGATCGTTGCAGCCAACCCGTTCGATGTCCAGTACTTCTTCCCACGCTGCTGCCAAAAGTTTTTCCGTTCGCGTGCGAGGAGCGCGGAACTCACCAACCGTCTCCCTGACATTTTCGGGGACAGGCAGAGCGCGGTAATCGATCTTGCCGTTCGATATTAGCGGCAACTTATCGAGTAAGATGAAAGTGGAGGGGACCATGTAGGGGGGCAGTTGGGCCTTCGCGAAGCTCATTAGTTCCGGCACGATCTGCCGCGCCTGCTTATCAAGCAAAGGATTGTTCGTATAGCTGCGTGGCTCGGCGTCTGCGGGCGACAGCGGAAAAGGGAACAGCACTCGCGGCTGCTCGGAATTCGCACGCCGCCTGAATAAAACATCATAGCGACCGTCTGCCGCATGGCGTGCGAAGCTGAGTTCGACAGCGTAGGGCAACTGTTCCTGCAGCGCCCAAAAGTCTTCCGGATCTACGCCAGTCTCTTCGAGCCGTGACAAACCTTCGCGAAGTTCCTCGACAGTGGCGGGACATTCGGAGTTTTTGAGCCAATCAACCAGCTTCACATCCTTTGTGATTCTGGCATTGGGCACGCGTGTGATCCCGAGCGCCTCAGGCCTATGTTCGTCGAGCAGCCTGCGGATTTTTTGAAAATTCAGACGCTGATCGTCCCAGTCGAGCCATTCATCAACAGCAGCAAAAGACACAGGCGCGCCCACACGAATTATTGCGTCGTAACGAAACTTCGACATCTCGTTCAAATGGAGTGCGCGCTTGGGCATGATTTCGACGTGACTAATTTTGGGCAGGCATCGTTTCAGTGCAAAGAAGAACTGCGGGTCTACGATCAGTTCTTCCTCCTGCGTCACGCGCATGCGAATGCTTTGGTGTAACTGCTCGCTGGGAAGCTGTGGACCAGCCTTCTGTAATTCAACTGAAGCATGAAAAACCTCCAGCATTGGAAGACTGCGGATGTCGCCGGCGTAGATAAATCCGCCTGGCGCGATGACACGAGCTGCACCCTCGAGCACACGTGCGAGGTAATCGGCAGTCGGAAAATACTGGGTAACTGAATTGAGTACGACCGCGTCCAATGAGTTTTCTTCCAGTTCCTCAAAGTTGTCAGCGGTTCGCTCGAGGATGGTAACATGGTCCAGCGGTCGCTTTTGCAATTGCTTCCTGACGTAGTTTAAAGCGGCGCCGGAGAAGTCCGTACCTATGAAGCGCGAGCATTGAGGGGCCAACTTGAAGAGAAGCAAGCCTGTACCACAGCCGATTTCCAATATCCTTTTCGGCCGCAGTGAAAGAATCCGCGCCACGCATTCGCTGACCCATTCACGCATCTCTTCTTCGGAGATCGGTAAGCCATCGTAACTGCTGTTCCACCCGCTGATGTTAAAGGTCGGGTCATGACTGGCAGAGGTTTGATTAAAGACTTCATCGTCGTGGACCAACTGCCATTGCGAAAGCTGCTCAGATTCGATCGTGCCTGGTCCATCGCCTGACGATATGACGTAGCCGATAAGACGTGTGTTGCCGGAAGCGTCGTCGTGAGCGGTGACCACAACCGTCTTTACGGCGGGATGTCGAGCAAGCACTGACTCAATTTCCTGCAGTTCGACGCGAAAACCTCTGACCTTTACCTGACGGTCCAATCGACCCAAAAACTCCAGGTTGTTATCGGGCATAAAACAAGCACGGTCGCCCGTCTTATAAAGACGTTCACCCGCGTTGCCACTAAATGCATTGGGAATAAACTTCTCGGCCGTTAATGACGGGAGTCCGAGATAGCCGCGCGCCACGCCTGTGCCTCCGACGTATAGTTCTCCGGGAGTTCCGGAGTTGACCGGCTGCAAACTTTCAGCGAGCACGTAAAGCTGCGTGTTAGTAATGGGCCGCCCGATTGGCAGACAATCTTGGTCTTCGACTGCTTTGGCTGACAGGCAACAATCATGAATCGTAGAAGTAATAGTGGTTTCGGTGAGGCCATAGGCGTTGAGACATTTGATATCGTCTCTCGCGACCTTCCGCCAGGCTGAGTAAACGGCGCCGGGAACTTTTTCGCTGCCGACGACAAGCAGACGGAGAGAGGAAGGTACACGATCGCGAGCGAGTAAAAGCTGATCGATCCATTCGCGCCAGTAAGAGGGGGGCAGGTTCAGAACGGTAATGCCCATTGCTTCGGACTTGCTTCCGAAGTTTGAGATGAGCATCTCGTTGGTTCTCAGGATGACGGCGCCGCCGCTAAGGAGCGTGGGAAATATTTCTTCAGCAGCCGCATCGAAAGTCAGAGGAGCAAATTGCAATACGCGATCGTCAGGACGCAGTTCATAACGCAGTCCGATGTCGATAGTGTGGTTCGTCAGTCCTCGATGAGTAATCATCACGCCCTTAGGCCTGCCTGTTGTGCCGGACGTATAGATTACATAGGCGAGATTGTCGATTTCAGTAACGTTGTCAGGGTTCTTATCACTTTCGCCTGAAATCAATTGCCGGTCAGCGTCCAGTCTGATCACTTGAACTTCAGTATTGGACAATTGCCAACTCGACTGCGCCCGCGTTAACAAGATCGGCGCCTGCGTCTCGCTCAATATTTGTGACAAGCGCGAGGCGGGATCTTGCGTGCTGAGTGGAACGTAAGCTCCGCCGGCTTTGAGAATGGCTAACTTTCCGACCAGCATCTCGAGCGATCGCTCGGCTTCTAATCCGACTATCACCTCCGGTCCCACACCCAACCGGCGCAGATGGTGTGCCAACTGATTTGCGCGGCAGTTCAGAGACCGGTAGGACAATTCTTCGTGCTTGAAGACCGTTGCGATAGCGCCGGGCGCAATCTCAACCCTGGATTCGAAGAGTTGGTGAATGCATTGTTCGTACGCTTGCAACTTCAATTGTATTTCACGATCGTGAGGAGGGCTTCGTTCAGTGCGGATAAGATAAGGGAGGAGTTTTTGGAGGTCAATAGTTTGAGTTTTCTCTGTGCAACCTCTGTGTTCTCTGTGTCTCCGTGGTTGTATCCGGAAAACACCACCGAGACACAAAGAACACAGAGGTTGCACAGAGAAGCAGTTTCAAATTAGGCGACCACCGCCGTTTGTGTATGGAGAATAAATCCCGCGTTCGGGTGTAGAATCAAGACTATGTTTGACCATCGGCTTAAGCTCACGAACATCGAACGTGCGATGGAGCTGATCGAGCCTGTCTTTCTGAACACGCCGCAGTATCGAGCCGAAGCGCTTGATCCGATCATCGGGTGCCGACTCGTTGTAAAGATTGAAACACTTAATCCGATTCGCTCATTCAAAGGGCGCGGCGCATCTTACTTCGTCTCACAACTTGAAACTGACAAGCCTCTGGTGTGTGCGAGTGCCGGCAACTTCGGTCAAGCAATGGCCTATGCGTGCCGTGCGAGAGGAGTACCGCTGGTTGTGTACGCCAGTATCAATGCCAACCCGCTCAAGGTTGAAAAGATGCGCGCGTTGGGCGCTGAAGTGCGACTGGAAGGCAGTGATTTTGATTCGTCGAAGCTGGAAGCGAAGCGCAGTGCAATGAGCTCCGGGATGCTGTTGGTGGAAGACAGTCTTGAGCCCGCGACTGGCGAGGGCGCCGGGACGATAGGACTCGAATTGCTGCGCTGGAAACAAGAGTTTGATGTGATGCTGATCGCCCTCGGCAATGGCGCGCTGCTCACGGGAATTGGGAGATGGGTGAAGGCCCACTCCCCGCGCACGCAGGTTATCGGGGTTGCGGCTCGAGGCGCGCCGGCGATGTACGAATCATGGCGTACGGGACGGGTCGTCGAATACCCGGCGATTGATACCATCGCGGATGGCATTGGCGTCAGGTTGCCGGTCCCCGAAGTGGTCCATGATATGCAGGGCGTTGTTGATGACGTGGTATTGGTAAGTGATGGTTCGATGCTGCAAGCAATGAAACTGTTACACGAGCATCTGGGATTGGTAGTGGAGCCTTCGGGCGCAGTTGGCCTCGCCGCGATCCTCGAAGATCAAAAACGATTTAGAAATAAACTAATCGCGACGGTTATCTGTGGCGGGAATCTGACTGCGGATCAGATTAAGCAATGGCTGATGTAGTCTTGAGTTCAATGTGCGGCACTCCAGATATAGTTTGACTTTCAACTACAGTTGCAATAAACACAGAGTCACAAAGTTATGGTTTCCTTGGGCCGTAAGATTGTCCCACTCCTTTTTCTCCTAAGCGCCATTGTCAGTGCGAACGCACAACCGGCAGCCGTTAAAGCTCTGCGCGCAACGATTAGCGGCAAGGTGACGATTGGCGGCAAAGGTGTCTCGGGAGTGGTGGTGGGGTTAGCGATCGCGACACCTTCCAGCAGCACTCAGGTTACTCGTTTCAGAGGCGTCACCGACGAAGATGGAAACTATCGAATCAAGAACTTGCCACCCGACACCTATCAGGTGTTGGTAGCAGCACCTGCTTATGTTCAAAGCGAACGTAAATCTGTAGTTGTCGGTCCAAACGAAGCCGTCGAAAATGTTGACATCACATTGAATCGCGGCGGAGTAATCACAGGGAAAGTTACCGATGCCGATGGCCGTCCCGTAGTAGAAGAACAGATCTTTTTCTCCGCAACCGGGTCAAGCCTCCCGTACTTCCGAATAATTCGTACAGACGACCGCGGTATTTACAGGGCCTTTGGGCTACCACCAGGGCGCTATACAGTCTCCGCAGGAACAGACTCAGTTTCTTCTTTTGGCAGAAACGGAGATGGGCCACAGCGGACGTATTACCCCAATGCGCTTAACGCTTCAGACGCGACCGCAATTGAGGTCAACGAAGGAAGCGAGGCCAATAATATCGATATCACGCTGGGCCGGCAGGTGAGCCGGTATACCGCACGTGGTCGGATTATCGATGGTGATACATCTCAGCCGTTGCCGAATGCACGCATCGGAATCCAACTTTTCTTCACTAATGGAAGCACTTCACGAAGCGCAGCAGCAGAGTCAACGAAGGATGGCGAATTCAAGATCGAGAATCTGCCACCCGGAAAATACGCTGTTTATATGGATGCGCAAACAGATTCCGAATCGGTCTCCGAGACTGTACGTTTTGAAGTAACCGATCAGGATATTGATGGTCTTTTAATTAAGACGTCTCAAGGTGGATCCATTTCGGGCGTAGTTGTTCTTGAAAGTACAAGTGGGCCAAAACTAAATCTCGCCGGACATCGAATTGTCGTATGGCTCTCAGGCCAGAACAACCAACGACCAATGCCTCCGGCGAATGTCGATCAGAATGGAAGCTTCCGTCTAACTGGTTTGCCGGCCGGAAAAATCATGTTCGCCCTTCCAGTAAATAGAGATCACCTCCGATTCATGCGCATTGAACGCGACGGAGTTGTCTACCGAAGCAGTATCGAGATTAAAGAACGAGAGCAGATTACGGGTTTGCGAGTTGTCGTCAGCCAGGCGAATGGAACAATTCGTGGAGTCCTGAAATTACCTGAAGGTGTGACCCTTCCGGCGCCGGCCCGGCTGCTCGTTTACGTCAGGAGGACTGAGGATCCAACACCCTCCAATCCGCCTGTTGAAGCAGATGCTCGCGGTCAATTCCTTGTAGAAGACCTGGTCGCGGGAACGTATGAATTCAACGTAGCTGTTGTTGGTGTACCAGCCGATCAGCGGCTGAGAATACCGCGACCCGTGGAGACGGTCGTGGTTACCAACGGTGCTATAGCTGACGTCACCATCACCCTTCAACTACCTAAGAATGGTCCATAGACGAGTAGCCGCATGATCAAATTTCATCGCACTGCGGGAGCGTTACTCATCCTCTTGTTCGCATTCTGCGTGTGCGCTCAAACGAGCGAACCGGCAACCGCTACGGTCGACACGAAGACGGGCGTTATCACTGGTAGAGTAGTGAATGAAAATGGCGAGCCTCATGTGAATGCCAGCGTTTTGGTGCGACCTGACACTCCGGAAGGACTACCCGTTACACAAGCAACCACAAACCGCGACGGAGTTTTTAAGCTGAGTGGCCTGGAGCGCGGTTCGTATACGGTGTCAGCCGCGGTGCCTGCGCACACACCAAAGTCTCCTGAAACCCGTCCAGTTTATAAGGATGAAGACGTAGTTACATTGGTGTTGTTGAAGGGCGGAGTTATCACCGGAACCGTTACTGGGGTCAAAGGGGAGCCCGTCGTTGGGATTGGTATCCGCGTTCGGGTAGTACGCGACGAGAGCGGCCGAAGCTACGGTGACAGTGGCAGATACTACGACAACATGACTGACGATCGAGGAGTCTATCGAGTTTACGGACTGCCGTCAGGTACTTACGTCGTATCGGCCGATGGCGGCGCCGCAGACCGTTTCTCTGCACGCATGTCCGTGAATGGGTTTGCTAACGACCTGCCTACCTATGCACCTTCATCGAGCCGTGAAGATGCAAGCGGGATCAGCGTGCGAACAGGCGAGGAAATAAGCAACGTCAACATTCGCTATCGCGCTGAGCGCGGCAGTACGATCAGCGGAATTCTGCGAGGCTTGCCCGACGATAACAGGGGATTCAGCGTAAGGTTGATGTCCCTCGTGGAGGGTGGGCGTTGGTGGGACAACCAGTTTCAAGGCGCCGCCGGTGAGTTTGCTTTCGACGGTATACCCGACGGCGATTATGCCCTCGAGGGTATGGCGTATTGGAGCGATCGCACCCGCCGAAAATCGGAATCGATAGTTTTGCATGTTCGTGGCGCTGATATAGAAGGACTCGATCTCACCGTCCTTCCGTTAGCTTCGATTAACGGTCGCGTTGTTCTGGAACCATTGAGTGTGCCTGCGCCTGATTGCAGCGATAAGCGTCAACCTCAGTTCTCAGAAGTGTCCGTCACTGCATGGCACAGGGTAACCGAAGGCGCCAGGAAAAAGCCGCAATTTGTTTGGAGGGCAAGCGGGGCTACGACTCCGAACGCGCAAGGGATTCTGAAAATCTCAGAAGTCGCAGCGGGTGAGTATTACTTTGCGGTTCGGTTCTCAGCTCAACAGTGGTTTCTGCAGTCCATTGCTTTGGCGCCTCAGGCGACCAACGTGAAGCCGGCAGATGTCACGCGCGCATGGACCACAATCAAACCAGGAGATCGGCTATCAACCTTAACGTTTACCCTCGCGCAAGGCGCAGCCTTAGTTCGCGGTGAGGTCTCGCTCGCAGAAGGACAAAAGCTTCCGGAGAAATTAGTTGCGTACCTTGTTCCGGCCGAACAGGGGAGAGCGGAGGAAGTTTTACGCTACTTCGCGGCTCCAGTGAATTCTGAGGGACGATTTTGGTTGAATAATGTGGCGCCGGGACGTTATTGGATCCTGGCCCAACCCGGGACTGATGATACTCGATACGAAGTGAGCAAAGTACGATTACCCGACGGAGCAGAAACTCGCTCTTCCCTGCGTCATATTGCTGAAAAAACGAAAACGGAAATCGAACTAAAACCCTGCCAGGAACTTACCTTCCGGCTGTCGCTTTGACCTCTCTGTTGCGCGGAGGCCACTGCTGGCATACAATGGCACGCCTACAGGATTGATATGCCGGTACAGAAGTTTCGTTCGATCGAGGAGATGAACAAAGCGCCCGTTCCCGAGTCACGAGGGTCAGACTTCGAACGGTTCCTACGACTCTGTGCCCAATGGTGGGCCATTGCACCCAAATACTATCCGCGTGGTGTATTCAAGTTCCGCACGATCGAAGAAGCCCAAAAGGCCCGTGAGAAATATCTGCCGCTGAAACGGGACGACGATCCCAGATAGCTTGCCTCAAAAGTGGAATCGCACTTGGATCGGGTCAGTACAGGGAGCGGTAGCGACCTGGTCAAACCGTGGGAGTCAAGAACCATTAGGATATCGAATGCTGATCACCGGCCAGGTCGCTACCGCTCCCTGTACTGACCCGATCCAAGAATGGTCTTGGACTCTTGAGGCAAAACCTCCCAGATATAGATTCAGTGAACGGCATACAACAACCCATCCGTACTGCCAAAATAGACCACGCCTTTATCCACGACTGGTGAAGACCAGATAGCGCCCACGGAGAACACGCGATAAAAGGCCAGCACCATGTCCTGGTAATCACCAAAATAACGCGCGTAGATCGCTTCGTTGTTCAAACTGCCATCGGGTTTCAGCATCTTCATCGGATCCCGCTTCGATCCTTCAGTCTGAAAGTCCCACAACAGCTTGCCTGACTTTGCATCAACTGCCAGCAACCGCCCATTTGATACGCCGACGTAAGCCATCTCGCCCGCAAGTGCAGGAGATGAGAACACGGCGCCTTTGCCATCGAGGGTGAATTTCAACCGGCCCGTTTTCGCATCAAGTGCGAAGAATCGATAGCCATCCGACGTGCCGGCGTAGACCACGCCAGCACGTATCGCCGGCGTGCTATTCACCCAGCCTTTATTCGTTGGATAGTCCCAGCGTTTCCGACCGGTTGCGGCATCGACTGCATAGAGATGTCCATCTCGACAACCAACATAAACGGTTCCGTCCACGATCGCGGGTGAGGATTGAAAGCCCTGTTGATTACGGATGTATGTGTCTTCGCCGGTTTTGAAGCGCCATTTCTCCTGGCCCGTCTCGGCGTCAAGCGCGTAAAGATAGCTGTCCCAGCTACCGATATAGACGGTATTGTTCGCAATTGCCGGGGAAGCATGAACGATGTCACCCGTAGCAAACTTCCATTGCAGAATTCCGGTGACAGCATCGACGCAATAAACATTTCCGTCACCGCTGCCGATATAAACTCGTCCATTGAAGACTGCGGGCGAAGATGTGTAGATGTCCCATGAATCAGGAATGGTTTGGAAGCCGGACGGATAGCCGTGCAGGCGTTTGCCTTCGAACCGTCGCTCATACTCGGACACGAAGGTCCATTTCACCGTGCCCGTTTCGGCGTCGACCGCGTAAAGAATTCCATCGAAGCCGCCAAAATAGACCAGACCATTGGCGATCGTTGGTGATGAAGTAACCTGTCGCGAGGCGAATGTTTTGAACTTCCATTTCTGCTTTCCGGTTTCCTGGTCCAGTGCGTATACATTTCCGTCTGTGCTGCCGATGTAAACCACACTGTTGGCAATTGCGGGAGAGCCGATGATTGGACCGTCAGTTTTGAACGTCCACTTTGTTCCATTCAGTTGCTGCGGTCCGGACGTTGGATAAACTCCGGTGCGAGCTGCATCGCCGTGAAAGGTCGCCTGGGCCAACGCGGTGGGGACGGTTAGTAGCAACAGAACTAATATTCGGAACATTATGCTTGTCCTCATAGTCTCTTCGATAAATTGTTCGTGAATTCCGAAACGCGATTGTGAATTCAGAAATGCGTAGAATTCAAAATTGCGGACGAGCTTGTTTAGATCTGCTTTAGTCGAGGATAGTACGGCAGTGTTTTTGAGTTGGTTTCATCAAAGAATTCGCTAGCGGATGCGATAAGCTTCGGGTCGCTGAAGGTTTGCAGAATCAACTTAACACCCAAGGGCACTGGTTCAGTTTGAAATACGCCGAAGGCGTTCGCTAATTTCAGCCCAGGGTTCGAGGAACGAGAACCCTGGGTATGCTAACAACAAAATGTATTTTAACCCTGAAAGGGTTCGATGTTTGGCGAACCCTTTCAGGGTTAATAAATATTTCCCTCAATAATCCCAGGGTTCTCGTTCCTCGAACCCTGGGCTGAAATTAGCGAACGCCTTCGGCGTATTTCAAACTGAGCCAGTACGCACTTAAGCAGTAACGTGACTCACACTAATGAGGCAGCTCGGCTAAGCGGCTTAGCCAAGCTGTAAGTTGTAAATAGATAATGAGCGTCGTTTAAGATCGGGGTACTTCTCATGATCACGTACTTCGAAAGCGAAAAACAATATCGGCGAACAAATCGACGAAATATTTATTCCTCAGGATCCGCGTGTCGCGCCGATTGGCAAATACCACACAAATAAGCCAACGAATTAGATTTGGATACCTCCAAGGATATCCATGTCTGGCGATGTCACACTAGCACCGGGAATGGTTTTTACTGCATCCGAAGAAGCACAAAAGACGGGCCCGTGGCTTGTACCAAAAGTCAGGATGAGGCTGCCATCTCCTTGTGGTGGAGGAAAGAGATATCGAGACTGTCATGGCAACCCTAGCGCTAAAAGAGAACTTACTATTCATACAAAAAGTCACTCTAAACAACTTAGTGTAGCCCTAATAAGGAACCTCTAGAGGTTAACGTCTTCGGAACACGAGGTAAAAAAGTGAAAATCCCAGTCTCAACAAACAATTGACACTTGCGGAGTGGTGCGAATACTTTAGCCAGATTCGAGCCTTGCAGTGGTGTCATGAATTGCTCTTCTCTCTCGTTAGACAGAGTCCTCGCAAATCAACTTCTGATTGGCGCCTTGTTCGTCGTCTTCTTTGCAAACAGCGTTGTCGCCCAAACTTCTGGCACGGGGGCACTCAACGGAACAGTCACTGATTCTGCAAACGCAACCGTCCCCGGTGTAGAGGTGACGATAACGAATGAAGCATCCGGAGAGATGCGGACCGTGGTTACACATACGGATGGTGTCTATACCATTCCACTGCTGACGCCCGGTTCGTATCAGATCAGATTCCAGTCGACCGGATTCAAAGTCCTGCTCAAGCGCGGGCTCGTCATTAAGGTGACTGAGACCGCTCGATTCGACGCACAACTCCAAACCGGTGAATTGCAGGAACAGGTATACGTCAACACCGAAACAGAACTGCTTCAGACCGAGTCGAGCACACTGGGCCGCGTTACCGATAGCAAAGAGATCACAAACCTTCCGCTCGCGTCGCGTAACTACACCGAGTTCATCACGCTCTCACCTGGAATTTCCGCGGGCGTGAGCAATGCGAGCGACGTTGGACCAGGCAGCGGCGGGCTGCAACAGGGAAATTTTCGCGTGAACGGCGCCAACGGCAGCGACAACAACTTTCACCTCGACGGTCTCGGCGTAAACGATCTGCAAGCAGGCCGCGTCTTCAGCGCCGGCATTCCCATTCCCAACCCCGACTCGATTCGCGAATTCAAGGTGCAAACAACGCAGTACGACGCTTCATACGGAAGAAACGCGGGGGCAAATGTAAACGTAGTCACTAAATCCGGCACCAACAGTCTCCACGGCTCGGTATTCGAGTTCTTTCGAAACGACGCGCTCAACGCAAACGACTTCTTCAGAAACGCGGCTGGTCAACCCAAAGGCGTGCTCAGGCAGAATCAGTTTGGCGGCACGATCGGCGGCCCGGTAGTGAAGGACAAACTGTTCTTCTTCGGCTCTTACCAGGGAACGCGCCAAGTGAACGGCGTCGGCACGGGAACGACGAGCAGTATTTTCACTCCGCCACTGACAAACGATCGATCCGCAGCAACGCTGGGCCAAATGTTTGCCGGACGCAGAGGTTTGTTTCAGAACGCGCTGGGCGGAGTTGGACCAGCGATCGCGGCGGACGGATCGAATATCAGCCCGCAGGCGCTCGCGCTTTTGAATCTCAGATTTCCAAATGGCGAGTTTATTGTGCCCTCGCCGCAGGTTGTTGATTTCAGCAGGCCGTTTGATCTGCAGGGCTTTTCGGTGTTCAGCGTGCCCGCGGAGTTTGACGAAGATCAGTACCTGGCAAACTTCGATTTTCTGCACACGAGTCGCAGCACTTTTTTACTCCGCACCTTTTTCTCTGACGGCGATATTCAGTCGACGATCGCGAGCCCGCCTTTTGGCGTCGGCACTTCGTTGCCCGGCTTCCCAGTGTTGTTAAAGAGCAGTTTCCGCAGCGCGTCGCTCACGCACAATTATCTGGTAAGCAGCAACCTGGCGAATCAATTCTCATTCGGCTTTCTCGGCACGTTGGGCCGCACGACGCAACAGGAAGCTTTCGCGTTCAACGATATCGGAGTGACGGCGCCACCCAACGAAAACATGTTTCCGCAAGTCAGTCTGCAAGGCTCGTTTTCAACCGGCGGCAACGGTCAGAGTGCGGAGTTTACTCAGAAACATTTCATGATTTCAGATTCGATCGTTTACAGACGTGGCGAGCACACATTTCGCATCGGCGGTGAGATCACGCGCGATCACGTGAATCTAAACAGCGCGAGTTTGCCGGGCGCGCTGATCTTCTTATCGTTTCCGGATTTCCTTCTGGGATTGCCGGCGGGCCCGGTTTCGTCCGGTGGCAACGGAACGGGGGTTAGTAATGTTAACGGGACCGTCGCACTGCCGGGCTTTCTCGGACGTCACTTTCGAGTTTGGGATGGCAATGCTTATATCGCTGACGACGTGCGTGTGGGCCAGTCGTTAACCTTGAATCTCGGCTTTCGTTACGAGCGCATGGGCCACTTCGCCGATGAGTTGGGACGCAACGCCGGCTTTGATTTCTCACTCGCAAATCCAAACCCTCCGGCTGCCGGTACGATCTCAGGTTATGTAGTTTCGAAGAATTTTCCGGGAACGGTTCCCGCCGGTGTGACGCAGCTTGACAACGAGCTGGGCATCAAAGGCTTACACCAAAACAATTTCGCGCCGCGTTTCGGTTTTGCCTGGCGAGTGCCACGCAAATTATCGCCACTCGCAGACGACGCGGTGCTGCGCGGTGGTTATGGCATTTACTATTCGCGCGCAACGAGCTCACCATTTCTGCAACAGTTCACTGCGCCGCCGTTTGCCGCGCTGACGTTGAACCTTCCCAATGTCAGTGGCGCAGGTTTCGACAATCCGTTTCGCACACCGCCGGCCTTTCCTTTCTTTCCAGCGTACTCACCGGCGACAGCGATCGGCTTTCAATCTGTTGCGCAGGATTACCGCACGCCGGTGATGCAGCAGTACAGCCTGAACACGCAGCTCTTGTTTGCGCGTGATTTGCTGCTCGAAGTCGGTTACGCCGGAGCTCGAGGAACGCATCAAATCGCGCCGCGTCTGCCAAACCAGGCGCTTTCGGCAGATGCATCCAATCCCGTTCGCGGACAAACGACAAACACGTTAGCCAATCTCGCTCAGCGTTTGCCTTTCATCGGTTTTTCTCCGACAGGTCTGATCGTTATCGATTCTCGCGAGTCGTCCTGGTACAACAGCCTGCAAGTAAGTCTCACGAAGCGATACTCAAAAGGCCTACAGTTTCTGGCTGCTTACACCCTCTCGAGCGCACTCAACACTAATGCCTTGAATACACTTGCGGCAGGCGGCGGCGTGACTGCAACTGGTGACCAGGTTGCACGGCGGGCAAATTATGGCCCCAGCGATTTCAATCGACGTCATCGCTTCATCGCGAATTACGTTTACGATCTGCCCACGCTCGATCGCGGCCACCGGCTGGTTCGCGAAGTCCTAAACTACTGGACCATCTCGGGTGTGATCACGATTCAATCGGGGCTACCGTTAACACTCGTCGGCAGCAACGCCAACAACGCCTTTGGAATTACAAACGATCACGCGCAACTTGCTGCCGGTTGCACTTCGGAAACCCTGACCACTTCCGGATCGATTCAGAGCAGACTCACCAATTACTTCAACCGCGCGTGCGTGCAGCGCGATGCAGCCGGCAACCCGATGTGGCCAGTGATCGGAGCGGATGGACAAGCCACAGCTTTCGGCAACAGCGGCGTGGGCATTGCGACTGGTCCACCGCAGAATAACTTTGATCTCGCATTGATTAAGCGAATCACACTCCGCGAAGCGTCGACGCTTGAGTTTCGCGCCGAGTTTTTCAACGCCTTCAACCATCCTCAGTTCAGCACCCCAAATCAGAACGTTTCGTCGGCGACTTTTGGCGTTATCACCTCGACTTCCGTCAATCCGAGGATTATTCAGTTTGCACTAAAGTTGAATCTTTAGTATTTGTCAGCCGGATGAAGAGCAAACTTCCTGGCATAATCCTGTTCGCCGCTTTCTGCTTGCTTTCTACTCGCGCCGTTGCGGCTGCCGAGTCAGCCAAAAGAGTGCTCATCTTCTCGTCTGCTGACGTGAATACCCCCGCGATAACGCTCCTCAACAGCAGCGTGCGCTCCACCTTCCAGGCTGCGTCTCCGGTGCGGGTTCAGTTCTATAACGAGTCGCTCGATGCGCTGCGCATTCCGAACGAGAAGTATGAGACGGAAATGGTGCGGCTGCTGCAACAGAAATACGACGGAGAAAATCTCGATCTCATACTCTGTTTCGCTGCTGATTCGCTGAGGTTCATGTTGAAACATGAACGAGAGCTCTTCTCCAACGTGCCGAAGGTATTCATCGCGCACGACCGTCGTGAGATTGCAGACCTGACGCTTGGGCCAAACGTCGCGGGAGTGGTGGATCGAATCGCAGTGAGTCCGATCCTAGAAGACGCTTTACTTCTGCAACCGCAAACCAAACACGTGATCGTGATTGCCGGCAATTCAGCGCTCGACAAGTTTTGGCTGGAACAAGCGAGAAAGGATTTTGATCCATATCAAAATCGACTGCAGTTTTCCTATCTGACCGATACGACGATCGGCGAGCTGAAGTCGCAGGTGAGCCAGTTACCGGAGCAGACCATTGTATTTCTTGTTTCGTTCACGCTGGATCGCAACGGCGTCAGCTATACAACTGTCGAGGCAGCAGCGCAGTTGTCAGCCGCGGCAAACGCTCCGATCTATGGTCCTGTCGATACGCAGTTTGGGCAGGGAATCATCGGCGGCCATCTTTTGAGTTACGAGTCGTTGGGCCGGCGTGCGGCTGAGATTGCCATGCGGATTTTTGCGGGTGAGAAACCTGGTGATCTCGGTGTGCAGACCGTGGAAAATGTGGCGATGTTTGACGCGCGACAACTTCGTCGCTGGAACATCAGCGAAACCGCGTTACCTGCCGGCAGTCGCTTGTATTTCAGAGAACCGACGTTTTGGGAGTTGTACAAATGGCGCATTCTCGTAGTCCTCGCCTTACTTGCGCTGCAAACGCTTTTCATCGCTGGTCTCTTGATCGAGCGACGCCGGCGCCGGCGCGCAAGGGAGTTGCTCGATCAACTCAACGTTGAGCTCGAACAACGTGTCGCCGATCGCACTGCCGCTCTCATCGCCAAGAGTCGCGAGCTGGAGAGCTTTGCTTATTCCGTCGCCCACGATTTACAAGCGCCACTGCGGGGAATTGATGGCTACACCCGCCTGCTTTTGGAAGACCACATCGAGCAACTAAATGAAGACGGGCGCTTCTTCGTTGAAACGATTAATGAAGCGACGTCTGAGATGTCGCAATTGATCGAGGAGCTACTCAATTACTCACGTCTCGAGCGCAGTCAAGTCAAGCTGGCGCGAATCGAGCTCCAGCCTTTCGTCAATTCGATGGTCGCACAGAAAAAACGCGAGGCGGGTGAGCGCAAAATCGACTTCGTCGTGAATATCAACGGCGGCGACGTGCTGGCGGATACGAGTGGTCTCACGCAAGCGCTCAGGAATTATCTCGACAATGCGATCAAGTTCACTAGCAAGCAAGAGAGGGCAAAGATCGAAATCGGCGCGGACGAGGCGACGGATTGTTATGTGCTCTGGGTGCGCGACAATGGTATTGGGTTTGACATGAAATACCACGATCAGATCTTCGGCATTTTTCAGCGTCTGAATTCGTCGGCGGATTATCCCGGCACCGGCATTGGACTGGCGATCGTGCGCAAAGCAATGGAACGAATGGGCGGCCACGCGTGGGCGATGAGCGAGCCGGGACTCGGGTCGACGTTCTTTCTGAAGATTCCGAGATGAAACGTTGGCTTTGCACAAAAAGTCCTTGTTCAGGGATT
>DATFDT010000143.1:0-6089 GCA_035251975.1 Pyrinomonadaceae bacterium
GTCAGGAAGAGGGGCTTGCCCCCGCTCGCCCAATCCAAGCAACCGCGGGGGCAAGCCCCTCTTCCTGACTTGTTCTATTCCGAGGGTACCTAATACAAACGAGAACTTTCGTGCCAAAAGTATCTGTTAACGGACTGAAGCTCTACTACGAGATCGAAGGTGATGGTGCGCCGGTGGTGCTGATCCCGGGGTTTGCGGCGGGTAGGTGGATCTGGTTTAAGCAGACTGCCGAGTTGTCGCGCAACTTCCGCGTCATCATCTTTGATCCGAGAGGTGTTTCGGCGTCTGACAAGCCCGAAGGCGCGCAGACGATCGGTCTGCTCGCTGACGATATCGCGCATTTGTTGGAGACGATCGGTATCGAGAGTGCGCACATTGTCGGTGCTTCGTTTGGTGGCTTCGTCGCGCAGGAGTTTGCTCTCAAGTATCCGGCGATGACACGAAAGCTGGTGCTCTGTTGCACGAGTTTTGGTGGTCCAAATCATGTTAATCCGGCGCCCGAGACTCTGCAGGCACTGGCTTCAACGAAGGGACTCAACAGTGAAGACCGGATGCGAGAGAATCTGCTGCTCGCGTTCACGCCGGAGTTTGTGCGAACGCAGGTGGATGAAGTTGATCGGATCGTGCATTTGCGTGCGACGAATGAAGTGCCGGAGCACATTTATCTGAGCCAGTTGCAGGCGGCGATGAGTTTCAATACAGAGTCGAGACTTGCGGAGATCGAGAGTCCGACGCTCGTGTTGAGTGGTGATGCGGATGTGATCGTGCCGGTGCAGAATTCGAGAAATCTTGCGCAGAAGATTCGCGGGGCCAGGATTCATATTGTAGAGGGTGGGAGTCATACGTTTTTCATCGAGCAGGCCGGGGAGTTTAATCGAATCGTTACAGGGTTTTTAGCCACGGATTTTCACGGATGAACACAGCGAATATCATTAGCACGGGTATTTATGTTCCGGAGAAGATCGTCACGAATGATGATCTGAGTCGCATTCTCGGTGAGGATATCAACGAGTTTGTCACGAACGTTCTTGGGATTCACGAGCGACACGTCTGTGCTAACGACGAAAGCACCGCCGACCTTGCAACACATGCTTCGCGGCAGGCGCTCGAAGCGGCGCAACTCGAGCCTGCGAAGTTGGATTTGATCATTCTCGCGACTGACACGCCCGAGCAACTTTCGCCCGCCACGTCTGTCGTCGTGCAGCATCGTCTCGGTGCTGTGAATGCGGGAACGTTTGACGTGAACTGCGCGTGCGCCGGTTTTGTGACGGCGCTTGATACGGCGTCGAAGTTCATCATTGCCGATTCTGCTTATCGAAATGTGCTGGTTGTCGGTGCGTACGCGATCAGCAAGTATCTCGATTGGCACGACAAGAAAACGGCCACGATATTTGCTGACGGCGCGGGAGCAGTGGTGTTGCAGGCGAATGAGGATCGTCCCGGTTTTCTCGCGGGGAAGCTTCGCGCAGACGGCAGTTTTCACGATCATATGGGAATCTACGCTGGCGGAACTCACCTACCGATCACCAGTCAGGTTATCGACGAGGGTAGATGGACCAAAGTACGGTTTGCGAAGAAGTATCCGGCGGAGGTGAACACTGAAGGCTGGCCTGCGATTGTTAAAGAGGTGCTGGCAAAGTCGAAGCTGGCAATGGATGACATCAAGCTGTTTCTGTTTACGCAGGTGAATCTAAGCACGATCAAGGAAGTGATGACAAAGCTCGAGCTGCCGATGGAACGCACGCACACGATCATGCAGAAGTGGGGCTACACGGGTTCCGCCTGCATTCCGATGGTGCTTCACGACGCGATCAAGGCCGGTAAGCTTCAGCGTGGCGACAACGTCATCATGTGCGCTTCCGGTGGTGGCCTCAACATGGCCTGCGTCGCGTTTAAGTTTTAGCCACGAAAAGGCACAAAAAGCACAAAATGGAGTATCCGACAGTCACTTCTTTGTTCGTAGATCGTGTTAGCCGGTACGCTGAAGACAAGGATGTTTTCTATTTTCGTTCAAACGATCGGTGGCAGGGGATCTCGTGGCGGCGATTCGAGCAGGAGACTTACGACTTTGCCACGGCGCTGTTGTCATTCGATTTACACCGTGGTGGATCGATCTGCATTCTGATGGGAAACGTGCCTGAGTGGCCCATCAGCGATATCGGTACGATCATGGCTGGCGGTGTTGGTGTTGGTCTTTACCCGACGAGTTCTGCGGAACAGATCGCGTACATCATTAATCATTCCGATGCGGAGTTTGTGCTGGTCGACACGCGTGAGCAACTTCAGAAGGTGATCAGCGTTCGCGACCAGCTCCCGAAAGTGCGTCACATTATCGCCCTCGATACGGACGGCTCGAATGATGTGATTGCTTATAGCGATTTCATCGCGCGTGGTCGCGAAGAACGCGCACGATTAGCGCCGTTGTTGAAAGAACGCACGGAGGGTGCAAAGCCTGACGATATCGCGATCATGGTCTACACCTCGGGCACGACGGGCGCGCCGAAGGGCGCGTGTTTGAGTCATCGTTACATCATCAACAGTGTCGAGTCGCTACGACAGGCGACTCCGATTTACGACACCGACGTTTCGTTTTCATATCTCCCGTTTTGTCATGTGGCGGAGAGAATTTCCGGGCTTTACAACCGTCTGTATGCGGGTGCGTCTGCTTATTTTGTCGACGATCTCGCACGGCTTGGTGAGTACATGCTCGAAGTAAAACCGACTGTGTTTGCGAGTCTGCCGCGCTTCTTCGAAAAGATTTACGCCCGCATCATTGCCGACGGCACGACGAAAGTTAAAGACTATTTTGGCGGTCGGGTGAGACTACTTACCTCAGGCGGTGCGCCGTTGCCGTTGGAAGTGGCTGAGTTCTTCGCGGCGGCAGGACTCCCGATCTTGCAGGCGTACGGTCTGACGGAGAATGTTTGCGTTGCGTTCAATCGACCTGACAATTACAAGTTCGGCACTGTTGGACCACCGATGCCGGGCTGTGAAGTTCGCATCGCTGACGACAAAGAGATCCTCGTTCGTAGCAAGATGATGTTCAGCGGTTACTACAAAGCGCCGGAAGAGACCGCGAAGATGTTTGCTGATGGCTGGCTGCTGACCGGCGATCTGGGTGAGATTGATGCAGACGGGTTTCTGAAGATCATCGGGCGCAAGAAGGAGTTGATTGTTACTTCAACGGGGAAGAAAGTCGCGCCAGCACTGCTGGAGAACATGTTGAAGGAGAATCACTTGATTAGCCAGGCAATGGTCTACGGTGAAGGACGGAGCTACCTTGTGGCGCTGATCACTCTGAATGCGGCGGTATCGCGAGAGACTGTTCAGCGAATAATCGAGGGTGTGAACCGTCGTGTGTCGTCAACCGAGTCGATCAAGCGGTTTGCGATTTTGGATCGTGACTTCGAAATCGCGCGCGACGAGATCACACCGACAGGGAAACTCAAGCGCGACGTTATTACAAATCGTTTTCGGGACCTGATTGATCGACTTTATTTAGCCACGGATTAACACAGATGAAAACACGAATCGTATTCTTGATAGCTATCACGCTCTTTGTTTCGGCGGTAGCGAGGGCGCAGACACCGAAAGAAGTTCTGATCTTTGGTCAGAAGGTTCAGTACGTCGAGGCTGGAGCGGGACCGACGGTGATTCTTTTGCACGGGCTTGGTGGGTCGTGGCAGTCGTGGCATTTTAATATTGGCGCACTCGCCGAGAAGTATCACGTCGTCGCCCTCGATCAAATCGGGTTTGGCAAGTCTGATAAGCCTTTCGTCAACTACCGCATCCGCACTTACGTCGACTTCCTCGATCAGTTTTGTAAACAACTGAAGATCGAGCGCGCAACGCTCGTCGGCAATTCGATGGGTGGATGGATCGCTGCGATGTTCACGGCGTCGTTCCCGGATCGCGTCGACAAACTCGTGCTCGAGGACGCCGCGGGTTATGCGCCGCCCAAGGATTTCGACACGCGTGTTTTCTACGGTCTGAATCCGACCACGCGCGCAGGAATGAAAATCCTGATCGCCAAAGTTTTCTACAGCAAAGCATTTCAGACGGATGCCTTTATCGATCAGTCAATCGCGGCACGGCTCGCTGCCGGTGATGGTTACACGATCAACAGCATCACCGAATCGATCATCCGCGGTGAAGATTATCTCGACGACATCGTCAAGAAGATCAAGCGACCGACGCTGCTCATCTGGGGACGCCAGGATGGACTCGTGCCGCTGGCTGAAGGCGAGCGGTTCAATAAAGACATCGCGGGATCGAAGATGATAGTGATCGAAGAGTGTGGTCACGTGCCGAACCTTGAGAAACCGGGAGAGTTCAATGCGGCGGTGCTGAAGTTCTTAGGTGAATGACGATGAAATTCAGCGTTGGCGATAGTGCCGAGATAACGAAGACGATCGAGCAGTCAGACATTGATGCGTTTGCGAATGTGACTGGCGATCACAATCCGGTTCATGTTGACGAGGAGTTTGCGAAGACCACGCGCTTCGGGCGACGGATCGCACACGGGATGTTGACTGCGTCGCTCATCTCCGCGGTGCTCGCGAATCATTTGCCGGGTGAGGGAAGTGTATACCTCAGCCAGACGCTACAGTTCGTTGCCCCGGTGTTTCCCGGTGACGAGATCACTGCGCGCGTTACGGTGCTGGAGATCCGTGAAGATAAACCGATCGTGAAACTCGAGACGGTATGTGTGAACCAGCGCGATGAAGTAGTGATTCGTGGTGAGGCGACAGTTTTGAAACGCGGATAAAAGCGGATGATGACGGATACAGTTATTAAAGATGAGCGCGCCGTGAGTGGGTATTCGTGGTATGCGCTCTCGTTGCTCACCCTCGTCTACGTCTTCAATTATCTCGACCGCACAATCATTTACATACTGCTGCCGCTGATCAAGAAAGAGATGGCGTTTACTGACTTGCAGCTTGCACTGCTTGGCAGCATGTCGTTTGTCATCTTCTTTACGGTGCTCGGAATTCCGTTTGGGCGTCTTGCGGATCGCGCGGTGCGCAAGAATATGATCGCCGTGGGCCTCGCGGTTTGGAGTCTCTTTTCAGGTCTGACTGGATTTGCCAACGGTTTCTGGTCGTTACTTTTGTGTCGTGTGATGGTTGGTGTTGGCGAAGCGACGCTTGGGCCAGCAGCGCTGTCGTTGTTGAGCGATTACTTCCCGCCACGCGTACGCGCCACAGTGCAAGCTGTCTATTCAAGTGGGATTGCGATCGGCGCTGGGCTCGCATTCTTTCTCGGCGGTTGGCTCGGGCAGTACTACGGTTGGCGCGTTGCGTTTTATGCGTTGGGGTTTCCAGGACTCGTGATCGCGGTGCTCGTTTACCTTTTGCGCGAGCAGCCGCGCGGAAAAACAGAGACTGCAACCACAAAATACACAGCGCACGATTGGAAGATTCTCTTCAATTCAGTACCGCTGCGATATCACTATCTCGGCTACGGCTGTTTTGGACTTGCCGCAAACAATCTCTCGTTTTGGGGCGCAACGTTCGTCACGCGTGTCTACAAGCTTGATTTGATCACGATAGGTTTCTATGGCGGTGTTTTGACGTTGATCGCAGGCGTGCCGGGAACGATTCTGGGCGGGTATTTCGCAGACAAATTTCGACGCTTCGGACGCGGCGGTCGTATGCTGTTTGGCGCTCTTGCCGCGCTGATCGCAGTGCCGTTCTGGTTGTTGTTTATCTTTTCAGGGAATCTTCTGTTGCTGCTGGTTGCGAATCTTGTGTTGCTCGCGCTGTCGCTCGTGTGGCTAGGTCCTGCTGCGGCGGACGTTCACGATATCGCTGGTCCGGCGCTCCGTGGACTCGGTATCGGCGTTTACTTCTTCGCCGTGATCATCGCCTACGGCATCGGCTCGCTCATTATTGGTCAGCTAAACGACTGGCTCGGCGCCACCACCACACCCCTCAACATGCGCTACTCGATGCTGCTTTGCCCCCTCGCGTGCCTGGTCGCAGCCATTAGTCTATTCCAGGGTTATCGCGCGGCAACGACACAACTGTAGGGGTGGCCCTCTGTGGCCACCCGTTCGTTTATTGCCGCGAAACGGGTGGCCACAGAGG
>DATFDT010000144.1:0-2947 GCA_035251975.1 Pyrinomonadaceae bacterium
GGCGAAGTCCATCTCGGTAATACGAGGCTTGCGATCATCGACACTTCAACTGCCGGTCATCAACCAATGCACGATCCACAAACCGGCAACTGGATCACGTACAACGGCGAAACGTACAACTTCAAAGAGCTCCGTCGCGAACTCGACGATGAACCCTGGGCTTCGAACACAGACACCGAAGTTGTTCTTCGGGCTTACGGGAAATGGGGCATCGACGCCTTTCGCAAACTGCGCGGCATGTTTGCACTCGCTATCTGGGACAATCAAAAACAGACGTTGGTGCTCGCCCGCGATCCACTCGGTATCAAGCCGCTTTACTATTACGCCGATAGCGAGCACTTTATCTTCGCCTCTGAGTTGCGCGCATTGCTTGCGAGCGATCTTGTGCCGCGCAAGCTCAGTGCGGCCGGCGTCGATTCGTATCTTGCGAATGGCTCGGTTGAAGCGCCACTCACGATCATCGACGACATCAAGCAACTCCTTCCGGGTCACTGCCTGCAAGTGAAAGACGAAGCTGTGCAGGACGTTGAGTTTGCGGCTCCAAAGCTAACGATCTTTGACGGCAATCGTGACGACGCAGTCGTGCGTTTGCGATCCGAGCTCGACGAATCTGTTCGACTTCATCTCGTGAGCGACGTGCCGCTTGGCGTGTTTCTCTCCGGCGGAATCGATTCGAGCGCGCTCGTCGCTCTACTCAGTCGTGTCAGCGATCAGCGCCCGAAAACGTTCAGCGTTGTGTTTGACGAAGCCGCGTACACCGAAGCGCCGTTCTCGCGTGCGGTTGCAGAACGCTTCAACACCGATCATTCCGAGATACGGCTCAGTGAAGATCGCTTACTCGACATCCTGCCTACGGCCATTGCCGCGATCGACCAGCCAACAATGGACGGCATCAACACGTTCGTCGTTTCGAGCGCCGTGAAGCGAGCAGGCATCACGGTGGCGCTTTCCGGGCTCGGTGGCGATGAACTATTTGCAGGATATCCGAGCTTTCGACGCGCGTTGAAGTTTGGTGCGATGTCGCGCGGATCGAAGCGCTTCTTGCGCGCGGCGTCGGGTGTTGGGAAGTTTGCGTTGAATGGGTCAGTGCAGCGACAGAAGTTCTGGCAGTTAATGAATAGTGAAGGTGGACCTGAGGACGTGTATCGCATCTCGCGACAGCTTTTTTCGACAGAAGTTGTTACTGCGTTGACCGGGCACGAGGCGACTAATCACTCGAGCAACGGTCACCAGCACGACAGCGACGTCGTCAATGCGATCTCGCGACTCGAGTTGCGCGGTTACATGACGAACACGTTGCTGCGCGACACGGATGCGATGAGCATGGCCCATTCGCTCGAGGTGCGTGTGCCGTTTGTTAACGTGAAGCTCGTAGATTATGTGCTCTCGCTACCGGGTGAGTGGAAGACGGGTAATGGTCCGAAGCCGTTGCTGGTAGACGTGATGAGCGATCTGTTGCCGCGCGAGTTTATGGCCCGACCGAAGATGGGATTCACGCTGCCGTTCGAGAAGTGGATGCAGGGAGAGATGCGCCGCGAGATCTCGGCGGTGTTGGATGACGAGAAAAGACTGTCGTTAGTCGGATTGAATTCTGAAGTAGTTAGGAAGGTTTGGCGCAGATTTCTGGAGAAGCCAAAGGCGGTTGGGTGGTCGAGGCCGTGGGCGATTTATGTACTGGTGAAGTGGTGTGAGATCAATGGCATTCGTTAGGTCTTCTCTGCGTAACCTCTGCGTCCTCTGCGCCTCTGCGGTTAACTTCACCACAGAGACGCAGAGAACGCAGAGGTTACGCAGAGAACCCTTTAACCGATGAAAGTTCTTCATGTCATCCCGTCAGTCGCGGAGCGGTCGGGTGGACCAGCGACGGCGATCGTCCCGATGTGTCGTGCATTGATGCAGCAGGGAACAGAAGTGTTTTTACTCTCCACCAGCGACGGATTACCGGAAACACGCGACGTCTCGGAATACAAAGGCGTGCCGGCGATGTTCTTCCCACCACAAATGGGCGCGTCATTCAAGTACTCGCGTCCACTCGCAACCTGGCTCCACTCGAACATAAAGAACTTCGATCTCGCGCATATCCACGCAGTCTTCAATCACTCGTCGGTATCGGCATCGCAAGCTTGTCGCAAAACCGGCGTGCCGTACGTCATCAGACCGCTCGGAACGCTCGATCCCTGGAGCATGACACAGAAGTCTCTGCGTAAGCGTTTGTTCTGGCGATTGTCTGGCAAAACGATGCTGCATCATGCTGCGGCCGTGCACTACACCAGCGAAGTCGAGAAACTCTCGACTGAACGACATCTGGACCTGCATCACGGAAAGGTGATCGCGCTCGGCATCGACGCAAATAACGGACACTCGAATGGGCGCATGTTCCCCGAACCTTACGTGCTCGTGTTGTCGCGCCTGCATCCGAAGAAAGCCGTTGATGTTTTGATTGAAGCATTTCAATCACTTATCCAGACGGAGAAGTTTGCGCGCTGGCGTCTGGTTATTGCGGGCGATGGCCCACCGGATTACGTTTCGAAGCTCAAGGCGCAAGTTGCAGCCACTGATCGAATCACGTTTACCGGCTGGCTCGACGACGATAAGAAACATGCGGCGCTTGGTGGCGCATCGTTGCTGGCCCTGCCGTCGCACCAGGAAAACTTTGGGTTATGTGTGATGGAAGCACTGTCTCACTCCGTGCCCGTGCTCGTCAGTCCAAACGTGAATCTGGCCACGGAGATCGTGTCTGCAAATGCTGGTTGGATTTCAGCGATCGATCGAGATGCACTGGTGACAAGGCTCGCCGAGGCGCTGAGTGACGAAGAAGAACTCATAAACCGCGGCCGGGCGGGCAAACAACTCTCGCAAAAGTACTCGTGGGAGAACGCCGCGACGGGTTTGATTAATCTCTACACGGAAATCGAGAACGGGTGGCCACGGAGGGCCACCCCTACAG
>DATFDT010000145.1:0-3543 GCA_035251975.1 Pyrinomonadaceae bacterium
AGGCTTTATGCTTACGCCTGCTTCGCCGGCTAAGAACAGGCACAGCCTTTGCACAAGGGCTCGCTCAACAGATGAACTTCCGATGAAGCCTCGTCACCTCGTTCGATAGGTCCGCGCGGCGCGATCAACTCATTTCCTTGAGGTAAAAATTTAATGAACACCAGAAACGCTTCGCGGCGCTTGCAGTTGCTCTGCGCCGGAGTGGTTGCGCTACTCGCTGTGTCGAGCGCGCACGCTCAAACGTCTCCTCCAACTACATGCGAGCGGACGGTTAAGGCTGATGTAGTCGCGTTGGACCAGGCCTTGATTTATAACCGTCTCGGCGCAATCAATCCTGCGGGAATGATTTACGCACTCAAGCGCGATGTCGTCGCGATTGACCCGTCGAAAGGCCTGGTTGCCGGCAACGTTCAACTGCGTCCCGGCAAGCGTCCACGCCCGATCGCATTGCGCATGAACGTTGGAGATTGTCTCCAAATCAACTTTACTAACCTACTAGCACCCGATCCGGCTAACGTTAATTCATTTGCAGCCAACAACGCGCCGGCTACACGCACGGCCTCTGCGCACATCATGGGCCTTCAACTCGTCGGCACGATTGCGTCTGACGGCTCGAACGTCGGACAGAACCCGAGCAGTCTGGTTGCGCCTGGCGCCTCGGCCACTTACACCTACATCGCACAGCGCGAAGGTAACCACCTCGTTTATTCAACCGCCGCAACAACCGGCGGTGAAGGTGACGGCGGTTCGCTCGCGATGGGCCTTTTCGGTTCAGTCAACGTTGAGTTAAAAGGCGCCGAGTGGTATCGCTCGCAGTTAACTGCGGAAGAGATGGCGCTCGCAACCGCGAAGAACGCGGATGGCACGCCGCAGAAAACCGCGAACGGACAGCCGATTCTGAACTATGACGCTGTTTATCCGGCCGGACACCCGCGCGCGGGCCAGCCAATTATGAAGATGCTCGATGCCACTAACAACATCGTGCACACCGATTTGAATGCTGTTATCACCGGTCCCAACAAGGGCCGCTTTCCAGCAGGCAGCTACAAACCAAACGCCGTGGAACCTGATCGCGATCAGCCGTTCCGCGAGTTTACCGTCGTCTATCACGACGAGATCAAAGCCATCCAGCCATTTCCGCAGTTTGAAGATCCCGTTCTTTCACACACGCTCTACAGTGTCAAAGACGGTTTCGCCATCAATTACGGAACGGGCGGCATCGGTCCCGAGATTCTCGCGAACCGGCTCGGCGTTGGTCCGATGGCAAACTGTACTGAATGTAAATATGAAGACTTCTTCCTGACGGCTTGGGCCGTTGGCGACCCGGCACAGATCGTCGATGTCCCGGCGAACACGACTGACGGCAACGGCAACTTGATCAAAGGCGCGAAGGCGACGAAGGTCTTGTTCCCCGACGATCCGTCAAACGTGCACCACAGCTATATCAACGATCACGTGAAGATGAGAGTGGTCCATGCTGGTCCGAAAGAGCACCACATCCACCACTTGCACGCACACCAGTGGTTGAATACTCCTGACAGTGACAATTCAAGCTATCTCGATAGCCAGGCGATGGGCCCAGGCTACTCGTTCACTACCGAAATCGCACACGGCGGTTCGGGCAATAAAAACAAAACCCCGGGCGACTCAATCTTCCACTGCCACTTCTACCCGCACTTCGCACAGGGCATGTGGGAACTGTGGCGCTCGCACGATGTCTTCGAAGAAGGCACACAGCTCGACGGCGATGGCCGTCCGGCTCAGAACGCACGCGCGTTACCTGACGGCGAGATCACCGCGGGCACTCCGATTCCCGCGCTCGTGCCGCTACCGACGATCGCGATGGCTCCGATGCCGACCGCGCAGTTCAAAGGTTTTCCGTTCTACGTTCCGGGCGTCGCCGGACACCGTCCGCCGCACCCGCCGCTCGACACGCTTGACGACGGTGGTTTGCCGCGTCACGTCATCGTCGGTGGCGAGGCCGAGAGCGTTGAGACGCGTCTCGATTTCAGCAAGGAGATCTTAGTCGCCGAGGCGCAGGCTGTTCCCGAAACAGGAACACCGGACGAAATCGCGGCGATGAACTTCCACGCGCAGAAGCAGGTTGCGAGCTTCAATCCCGATGGCACTGCCGCGAGCTTCGCGCTGAATGGTCTGCCGGCCAAGCCGGGAGCGCCGTTCGCCGATCCATGTCGCGACGATAACGGTAACGCGTTCGGTAATCCACGACTGTACAAAGGTGCTGCGATTCAGCTTGATCTGAAATTGAACAAAGCAGGATGGCACGCTCCGCAATCGCGCATTCTTACACTCTGGGGCGATGTCGCTTCGACTCTGAACGGCACGCGTCCGCCGGAGCCGTTGTTTTTCCGCGCGAACACAAACGACTGTATTACGTTCCAGCACACGAACCTGACACCAAACAACTACGAGCTCGATGATTTCCAGGTGCGCACGCCGACCGACATCATGGGGCAGCACATTCACCTCGTGAAGTTTGACGTGACCTCGTCAGACGGTGCGGGTAATGGTTTCAACTACGAAGACGGCACGTTCTCTCCGGACGAGGTCATCGAGCGTATCAATGCAATCAACGCCGGCGGTGGTTTGCAGGCCTTCAATAGCACAACGAAGTCTCAGCTAACCGCGAAAGCGCATCCGTTCTTCGGCACCCTCGGCGCACAGACAACCGTGCAGCGATGGTTTGCTGATCCGACGTTGAATCTGGCGGGCAAGGATCGCACGCTGGGTACGGTCTTCACGCACGATCACTTTGGACCTTCGACGCACCAGCAGACCGGCCTTTATGCCGGACTCGTTACGGAGCCTCAAGGTTCTGTTTGGAAACATAACGAAACTGGCCAGACACTAGGTGGACGCTTCGACGGTGGTCCAACAACGTGGCAGGCCGTTATTCAGACGCAGAACACTGCGGACAGCTATCGCGAGTTCCTGCTCGAGTTTGCCGATTACACACTTGCTTACAAAGCCGGTGGTGGCGTCGACGGCGCGGGCAAAGCTACTCCCGATCCGGCGAATGCTATCAACCCGCCGGTGAGAGACGAAGCTGCTCTGCCAATCAACATCAAGAAAGCTGATGTGTGCCCGGGTGGTGTTCCGCTTCCGTGCCCTGAAGCAGTCTCGGCTGCTGATCCAGGAACGATGGTGGTCAACTATCGTAACGAGCCTGTCGCTTTGCGTGCACAGGATCCGAATACAAACACGCAGGCTGCTGGTGACGCAGGTGATCTCTCGCAGGTATATCGTTCAGATATCACACGTGCCAATCCGGACCTGAACACGCAACCCAATTTTTACCCGGCGTTAACGGGCGGGCTGCAAGGTGGTGATCCGTTCACTCCGATGATGCGCGCCTATGAAGCCGACAAGGTGCAGGTCCGCGTTCTCGTTGGTGCTCATGAGGAGGGCCACAACTTCAGCATCCACGGCCAGAAGTGGCTCTACGAACGCACCGATCCGAATTCGGGATACCGCAATTCGCAGATGATGGGCATCTCCGAGCACTTCGAGTTTGAGCTGCCG
>DATFDT010000146.1:0-5108 GCA_035251975.1 Pyrinomonadaceae bacterium
ACTTGGATTGGACCGAGCGGGGGCAAGCCCCTCTTCCTGACTTGTTCTATTCGACGCATCAAGTTCTGGTAAAGCTTATTTGTTATTTCTGATAGTCACACTTTTAAGCATTTATCCGTGGCAAGGTCAGCCTATCGAAAAGCCTCGCATCGTGGTTTACAAGCGCGAACGTAAACTCGAGCTTTACTCAAACAAAAAACTGATTCGCACATATCGCGTCGGGCTCGGGTTTAGCCCGGTGGCCGACAAGGTGCGCGAGGGCGACGGCGCGACTCCTGAAGGCGACTTCTACGTGTTCGTAAAGAACAACAAGAGCGCTTACTATCTGTCGCTCGGCGTCAGTTATCCGAACGTCGAAGATGCAGAGCGTGGCCTGCGTGACGGGCTGATCAATCGAGCGCAGTACAACGCGATTATCGAAGCGCACAAGAAGAAGACCGCGCCGCCGCAGTACACAAAATTGGGCGGTCTGATCTACATTCACGGGAACGGCGCGAAGAGCGATTGGACATGGGGCTGCGTCGCGTTGGAGAATGAGCAGATGAAGGAGTTGTTTGACGCTGTTTCAGTCGGAACACCGGTGACGATCAAACCGTGATGACGGAAATCAAGCCTTTCAAAATTCGAGACGTCGAGATCAATCCGCCGCTGGTTTTGTCACCGATGGCGGGTGTGACGGACGTGTCTTTTCGTCGACTGCTGAAACGGCGTGGCGGTGTTGGTCTGTCAGTTTCTGAGTTCATTTCAGTCGAGGGTTTGACGCGGAACAATCCGAAGTCGAAACGGCAGATGCGCTTCTACGAAGACGAACGGCCATTTGCAGTGCAGATCTTTGGTGGACAAGTTGAGCGAATGTGCATGGCCGCGGAGATGGCGCAGGAAGTCGGCGCCGATATTCTCGACGTGAACTGCGGTTGCCCGGCGCCGAAAGTCGTGAAACATGGTGGCGGATCCGGATTGCTCAAGGACTACAGCCGTCTCGCAGACATTCTCAAAGCGATCAGGAAGACGATCACGATTCCGTTGACCGTGAAGATTCGTGCGGGTTTTTACGATCACACGATCAATGCGGTGGACACTGCAAAGCTCGCCGAGGATTGCGGCGTCGAACACATCGCGCTGCACGGTCGCACGAAAGAACAGGGTTATCGTGGCCTCGCGAACTGGGATCTCGTCAAGCAAGTGAAGAAAGCAGTGAGTGTGCCTGTGTCGGGCAGTGGTGACGTCACGACGATCGAAGGCGCGTTTGCGAAGTTTCGTGAAACTGGTTGTGACGGGGTGTTGATTGGCCGAGGCGCCATGGCGAACCCGTGGATCTTTCGCCAGATTGAAGACGCGCTGCATAGCCGTCCGATCTTCGAGCCGGCGTTAGCTAACAAGCGCGCGATCCTGCACGAGTATTTCGACATGTTGCGCGAAGACATGCCCGAGACGCCCGCGATCAATCGCATGAAACAGTTGGCCGGTCAGTTCACACGCGGCTTGCAGGGCGGCGCGTTGTTTCGCACCTCGATTTATCATTCGCACACGGTTGAAGAAGTGCTCGATCGGATTGAGGAGTACTTCGAAGCGATCGAATCGGGACGGCCTTACTACGGAGAGGCAGGTGCCCCGATTGAAGAAGCACCCGTTCTCGATTCCTGCGAAGCTGCCACGGTTTAGGTGCGCTTGCTCGCCGCTTTTTTCCCGCTCCCATTATCGAGATCAACCGGCGCCGGATAACCCTTCTGCGCCACTGTCCCCAGATCGATCACGACCTCTTTCTTCGGCTTCGAATTCAACGCCTTGAGAATCTCCGTTCGCTGCTGCTCTGACAGATCTTCCAACTTCAAACCATTCGCCTCCAGCACGCGACGCAAGTTCTCTTCTGTGTTCGTGTCCTGCGCGTAAACGTCTCTGTAAATGTGTAGCTTTCCATCCTCGAGCACGATCGTTTCGTAACGCAGTTCGACCGGCACGGTCTGGTTCAGTTTTACAGTCTGCGTCTTTTCCTTGTCCTCTAAATACGTGGCCATTCTGGTCGGAACATCCGGCGTGTTTGACGCTTGCCCGAGCAGCGTTGCGAAGTCTTTGATCTGCGCATTCGTCAGGCCAACACACCCATGCGAGGCAAACTTTCCGATCTTCGCGGGCGACTTACCACCATGGATCAGTGACGGCAAACCGATCGGTATCTTGATTGGACCAAGCGGATTGTCTTTGTCGCCGGCCTTGACAGTCTCACCCGGCGAGACGTTCTTCATCGTCGCGACCCATGGCGAATCCGGCGGCGTCCACGTCGGATTGAAGATGATCTGCTGCGCGCGTCTTAATCCGAGCGGCAAAGGAAACTGCGGATAACCGATGCCGACTTTGTACGACTTCACGAGCGATCCATCCTGAAAGAGATCCATGCGAAACGCGGGAATGTTGACGACGACGCGCGTGTCAGTCGGCACGGCGTTTGGTCCTTTCAACATCTGCACATTGTCATTTGCAGCTTCAGAGGCATCGCCCTTGGACCAGTATTCGTTTGCGACTCTTGCGACTTCTTTTGCTTTGTCTTCGCCCAGGATTGAGCGCAGTTCGTCTGCCGCGCGTTGACGAGGATTGCCGTCGGTGTCTTCGTTGTCTTCGGCGTTGGTTTCACGAAGCCGGGCAATAGAAGCAGTCGAGGCGCGCTTGATCGATTCAACTTGCTCGTCGGAAATTTTGACGTCCTGTTTGAGCCGCGCGACAAACTTGTCGTCGGTCAACAGCGCATCGAGCAGCGGCAGTGTTACTTCCACGGACGCGGTGTCGGTGGTATTTGCCGGTGACGGTGATGCTGATGCTGATGGCGACGGGCTTGGCTGATTTGACACCGTAGTGTTTGAATTATTCGGTGCAGGCGCGCAGCCCATTGTCAGCACAATCAGAAACCACGCGAGAATAAAAAGTCTGCGAATAACGGTCATTTGAGCTCCTCGATTTGGGTTTGTCCGTAGGTGTCTGAGCAACGGGCGTTCCAGCGAGGAGACGCAATTTACACGGATTTTCTGAACGATTTGCGAACGATGAGAGCGCTAACGCGTTCGGTCGTGTAGCAGTGGGTAAGGGTTGATATTGGTACCTTCCCAATAGCGTTTAGGGTCGGAAACGGCGGCGATCGAGAAGTGCAGGTGATAGTTTCCCGGGCCTGCGTTGCCGGTATCACCGACGTAAGCGATCACTTGACCTTGATTCACGACGTTTCCTTCGGTGAGTCCATCGGCGTAGCGCGAGAGGTGAGCGTAGTAAAAGACGAGATCCCCGTTTGTGTTTAGTTGATAGATCGTCGTGCCGCCGCGATCACTATTGAAGAGTTTGAGAATCCTGCCGTCAGCCGCTGCTAACACAGGCGTTTCAGCCGCAGCCATTATATCGATCGCGTCATGCACGCGCCCTTCTGAACGCGCATCATCAAAGGTGTCGACGAGCTGATCGGGCCGCACGCCAGCCACGGGAATGATCAGATTTACTTGCCCAACAAAGTTTGCAGGCTCGGGTGTTGGAGTTGTTTCAGGCGGCAGTGGCGTGCCGACAGCAACGGGACTAGTTGGCGGAAGATCGATGGCCGGAAGCAGCGGCTTCGTCCGGTAAGTAATCGCCAGCCACACCAGCGACACAATTACCAGAAACACAACACACAGCAGTATCCTTAGCTTCGCCACGAAGCGGATAACAACAACTACTATTCCAAACCATCCACAGATTACACAGAAATAATATCTATGTAATCTGTGGATGGTTTTATCGTTCGATTCCGAGCGGCAGAAGGGGCTGTGGCGTCGTGCCTTCAAAAAACCAACTCGCCCCAACCCGCAATCGATGATGCCACGTCGGTAGCCGCGATGTGTACAACGCGAATCTCGCCTGTCTTGCCAGCGCGCCACCAAACGCCTTTCCACCAGTCAAAACCGCCGCGCGTTCCGTTCCGAGACTGATCGCTTCACCAAGCTCCTCGAAGTGCTTCGTCTTCATCTCTTTCCCTTCGAGATAAAGCTTGATGTTACTCCCGGCGAGACTCGCTTGCTGAAACGCGAGCTGCGCCGTGCCCGCGAGTGTCGGCGTGGCATCAGGATAAAACGCGATATCACCCAGCGCGAAGACGTTCACGTACTGCGATAACTGCAACGTCGGCTTCACCATCAGCAGTCCACGCTTGTTCTTCTCAACATCGAGATGCTCGATGACGGGATTCATCTTCACGCCGCCCGTCCACACGACTGCCGCCGTCTTCAGAGTCTCCTGATTTCCTTCGTGGTCAAACGTGATTCCGTCTTGCGTGACTTTAACGACGCGCGTCTCTGTATGAGCTTCAACCTTTGACTGGCGCAGCGCGTCTTCAACGAACACTCGTATCTGGTCACCCATGCCGGGAACAATGCGGTCGGCCATCTCGATCACGAGCACGCGGGGCTCGCCGTTCAATCCGCGACGCTTGACCGCATCGTTCAGCAGGTCAGCCATCTTGGTCGACAATTCACAGCCACTCGCGCCGCCGCCAACGACTGCAAATGTCAGCTCGTTTCGCACTTCCAGCGCAGGCATGTCAGGCGGAATGCGATCCAGCGCCGCCACCATCAGCGCGCGCAGATCGTCCGCGTGCTCGAGTTTTCGAAACGGCTTTGAAAACTCTTCCGCACCTTCAACGCCGACGTAATTCGTAATGCCTCCGAGGGTGAGCACGAGTACGTCGTAATTCACCGTTTGCTGGTTGGCGAGTGAAACAGACTGCGACTTGAGGTCGATTCCGGTCGCCGTGTTTTTAACAAAATGCAGGTTATCTTCGAGGAGCTCGTTGTACCTTGGCGCGATGTGCCATGCCTCGACTTCGCCGCTCAGATACTCGTAGAGCATCGGCGTGAACAGGAAGTGATCGGCGTCGCTGACGAGGGTTACGTCGGCGGCTCCGGCTATTTCGAGCGCAGTAAAAACACCCCCGAAGCCGCCTCCGAGAATCACGATTCTTGGTTTTGCCATTGGCCGCGATAGTACACCCAAATCGGCCACAAAGAGGCACAAAAAGCACAAAAAAGAACAAGTCAGGAAGAGGGGCTTGCCCCCGCCGCTGCTTGGGCCAATTACAGCGGGGGCAAGCCCCTCTT
>DATFDT010000147.1:0-10315 GCA_035251975.1 Pyrinomonadaceae bacterium
AAGTCAGGAAGAGGGGCTTGCCCCCGCTCGGTCCAATCCAAGTATCGGCGGGGGCAAGCCCCACTTCCTGACTTGTTCTATTCCTACTTGTTCTATTTTGCTGACTCGCTCTATTTACGGCTTATTTGATTTCTTTTCGTCCTTCTTCTTTTTATCGTCGCCCTTCGCGGCGACTGGCGCCTGGATCTTCAGGAGCGGGTCAACGCCGGCACGATACGTGTCAGTAACTTTGATGAATGCTTCGTTTCGCAAGTTCTGAAGATAAAGCTCGCGCTCTTTCGGTTGTCGCTCCATCAACATCGCCTCGCGAACACGATTGTCGTTGAACGTCGGCGTCGATCCGCCAGGGATACGGGCATCGACACGCAGGATCTGATAACCCTCGCTCGTTTTAATCGGCTCAGTAACACCGCCGGCTTTCACATCCTTCAACATCGCTCCAAGATCCTCGCGCAGGCTCGGAACGTCAAACTCGCCAACGTAGCCTTTATCCTGCGGTGCGGTGCGCTTCCCTTCCTTCTCACGCTCGGAATTGGCTGCGGCAAGTGCGCCGAAGTCAGCACCCGCACGGGCCTGTGCGATCAGCTCGAGGGCGCGTGCTTTAACTGCCGCTTCGTCTTTGCCAGTCGACACGAGATAGATCTCGGAAAGCTTCACACTCTCGGGCTTCCGAAACTTATCCGGATGCGCCTCATAATACTTCTTCACTTCTTCGGTGGACGGACCGAGATAAACCTTCCGGTCAACCTCCTGTTGCAGCACCGCCTGCTTCATCATTTCGTTGCGCATGGTGCGACGCACATCTTCCGGAACGAGTCCGCTCGCGCGCATCGCGTCGTAGAGCTTTTCGATCGAGTTGATACCCTGCTGTTGCGCGATTTCCAGCATGCGGCGGTTGACTTCGGCCTCGACGTCGTTGGAGAGCTCGAGTTCCTTGCCTCTTTGCAGCAACAGCTTCTCGTTGATCAGCGTCGCGATCAGCTCGTTCTGGCGCTTCGCGACTTCATCCATCGCCTGCTGCTCGGTCATGCCGTTACTTTTCAGCGCTTCGATACGCTCCTTGGTTTCCTTCTTCAGCATTGAGAGCGTGATAACGTCGTCGTTAACCTGGGCGATCACTTCGTCAACGACCTGCGTCTCGCCTTCCTGTGCGAAGACGCTCGTAGCGCTGAAAAGAATCAGCACGGCAAAGAAGGCTGCAAAGTATTTGAATCTCACTAAGGTACTCCTCTAATAAAATCTTTTACCGCGGATTTTCGCGGATGACCGCGGATTCTAATCGCTTGCGCGAATCTGGAGCAACACGGCGCGGGCTACTTCGAGCACGTTGTCCTGCTCGTCGTCAGTTAAAACCAGCCGCAAAACACCGTTGGGCGTAAAGACTGCTCCCTTGTTCTTCGTCACGAAATCCCCCAGTTTTTCGGGTGAAATCCTCGCCTTTTCACTAAATTTAAATGCCACTCCGTCCGGCGTCTTATCAATCGAAACTATCCCCAACTCCTCCGACAAACGGCGCAAACGCGCATACCCAAACAGCCTGTCGACCGGCGCCGGAATTCGCCCGTAGCGGTCTTCCGTCTCCTCGCGAATAGCCGTCAGTGTTGCTTCGTCGCGTGCCGAAGAAACTCGTTTGTACGTTCGCAGCCGCTGTCCCATATCGGAGATGTAATCGTCCGGAATGGCGACATCTACGCCAAGATTCAACGTGACGCTGGTCTCATCCTCAACCTCTTCACCCTGCAGCTCGGCGACGGTGCGCTCAAGCATTTGCGTGTAAAGATCGAAGCCGAGCGCCTCCATGTGACCCGACTGCTCGCCGCCGAGCAGGTTGCCCGCGCCACGTAGCTCAAGGTCGAGGGCCGCAATACGAAAACCGGCCCCCAGATCAGAAAACTCGCGAATGGCTGCTAAACGTCGACGGGCAATGGGCGAAAGCTCCTGTTCACTCGGTATCAGCAGGTAAGCATAAGCCCTGCGGCTGGAGCGCCCCACACGCCCGCGTAATTGATAAAGCTGAGAAAGACCGTAGTGATCGGCGCGATTTATGATGATGGTGTTTGCGCGCGGGATGTCTATGCCGTTTTCGATGATGGTGGTTGCAACCAGAACGTCATATTTGTAGTCGATGAAGTCGAGCATCACTCGCTCCATGTCCTTTTCGTTCATCTGCCCGTGGCCCACGGCAAGGCGCGTGTTCGGCACGAGTCTTTTTACAAGCGCCGCAACAGTGTCGATCGTCTCCACACGATTGTGAATGAAGAAGACCTGGCCGCCGCGTGAGAGCTCGAGGTCTATCGCCGACTTGATCACACTCTCCGAAAACTGCACCACCTGCGTCTGGATCGCGAGTCGATCGCGCGGCGGCGTTTCGATGAGCGACATGTCGCGCATGCCGCTGAGTGACATGTTGAGCGTACGTGGAATCGGCGTTGCGGAAAGCGTCAACACGTCGACTTTCTTCTTGAGATGTTTCAGCCGTTCTTTGTGTGCGACGCCGAAACGCTGCTCTTCGTCAACCACCACGAGACCGAGATCTTTGAACTGAACGTCTTTCGAGAGGATGCGATGTGTGCCGATGATCACGTCGACTTCACCGGTCTCGATCCGCTTCACGACTTCCTTCTGTTCCTTCGACGTGCGAAAGCGTGATAACAACTCGACCTTCACCGGGAAGGGGGCAAATCTATTGCGAAACGTGTCGTAGTGTTGATAAGCGAGCACCGTCGTTGGCGTGAGTATCGCCGCCTGCTTGCCTTCCATCACTGACTTGAACGCCGCGCGCATCGCCACTTCCGTTTTGCCGTAGCCTACGTCGCCGCACAGCAAACGGTCCATCGGCACGGGCTCTTCCATGTCTTTCTTCACATCTTCGATGGCTGTCTCCTGGTCAGGCGTGAGCACGAATGGAAAGCCGTCTTCAAACTCCTGTTGCCAGGGCGTGTCAGCGGCAAAGGCAAAACCCCCGACGAGTTTTCGTTCGGCGTAAAGACGCAAAAGCTCGTCGGCCATATCGCGCATCGCGCGCTTGGCTTTGGCTTTTGTTTTTTGCCAGCCGAGACCGCCGAGTCGATCGAGTTGTGGCTGGTGTCCTTCCGCGCTCGAATAACGCTGCACGAGGTCGAGGCGCTCGACGGGAACATAGAGCTTCGCATCGTCGGCGTAGTAAAGCAGCATGAACTCGCCGGTGCGTGGTCCAAGATCGAGCGTCTGCAAACCGCCGAAGCGCGCGACGCCGTGATCGATGTGGACCACGTAATCGTTGGGCTTCAGATCGCGAAAGTCGGAAAGGAACGCCGCGGCTTTTGACCTGCGTTTTTTCCGCTCGGTCCGCTGTGTTCTTTCGGCGACGGCGGGTCGTCGCTCGACCGAGGCTGTCTCGTCGAAAATGTCTGTTTCGACATGGACGATCAGGCGTGCCTGCGGCAGCTCGAAGCCACCGCTCAGATCGCCCACAGTCACGATTACGGGCCGCCAGCTTGTTGGATCGGAAGCTTCTGTCGTGTAGGTCAGGCGAGTTTCGATTTTGTATTCGTTGAGGATCTCGACGATTCTCTCCGCTACGCCGAGGCTCGGCATCACGAAGAGTGTCGCGCGTCCTTCTTCAACGGCGCGACTCACTTCTGCCGCGAGATCCGCAATGCGACCGTGATAACGAAGTGTCGATTGCGACTTCCACTCGACTTCCACCGCGCTCTCGACTGCCGGAAACAGAAACATGGGCTGTCGCGTGCCGCGCGCACGACCGAGCCGGACAGCAGGCGCTTCGGCTTCGAGCGCGAGGTCCATGTCTATTTCTGAAGCAGCGCGGCCGAGTGTGCGCAGCTCGACGCGCTGGCGAGTTGAAATCAATTCTCTTAACTCATCGGCAGTCAGGAAGAGCTCTTCGGGCGTGAGTGCGATGTCGTCAGCCTCGTCGATCTCGCGATAGCGATCGGATAGTCGCTCGTAAAACTCACTCAGATACGCTTCGATTCCGCTCGGCTCGTCGATCACAAGGACAACGTCACCGAGATGATCGAACACACTCGAGCAGCAATCCATCGTGATCGGAACCAGCCATTCCCAGCCGGCAAATGCTTCGCCTTCGTCAGCGAAAGCAGTTCGATCGCGCAGCGAGCGGGCGTAACGCTCGTCGGCCCAGCGCTCGCGCGCAGCCTCGCTCCAGAGTTGGAAGTCGAGTGCGTTCACGCTGAATTCGCGCATCGGCGGCACTTCGACTTCTTTCAACTGCGCGGTGGAAAGCTGGTTTTCCGGGTCGAATTCACGGACTGAGTCGACCGTGTCGCCGAAAAATTCGAGTCGCACCGGTGCTTCGCGTCCGGGCGGCCAAACGTCGACGATGCCGCCGCGCATCGAGAACTCGCCGACGCCGCCGACCGGATCTTCACGCATGTAACCGGTTGCAATCAGTTGCTCGACTAATACTTCCGGAGAGAAGTCTTCATCGCGTCTTAGGATCACTCCTGTCTTTGCAATCGCGGCGGGACTAACCGTCTTACGCGCCAGAGCACGCGTCGTCAGTAGCACGAACTTCGACGAGCGTTTTTGTAGGCGCCAGAGTGCGAGTGCGCGTCGCTCGAGTGTTTGCGCGTGCGGTGAGATACCGGCGTACGGATCGGTCTCCGAGGCAGGCAAAACAAGTATGTCTTTGTCATCAGGCTCTTTCGCGCTCAGGGCAGAAAACCAAAACTCCAGATCGCTCTCCCACGACTCGAGGTCGCGCGTCGTATGCGACACAACGGCAAAAGTCTTCCCCGTCTCGCGTTGCAACGCAGCCACCGCCAGCGCCCTCGCCGACCCCGCCACCAACCCGCTGATCGAGATCACACGTGCATTAGCCCGCACCTCCGCCAGCAGTTTTTGGTATTCCCTCGTCTCTGTAACTTGTTCGATCATTTTTTAGCCGCGGATTTTCATTCTCTTGATTAAATCGGTCGTCGAAGATCCCTCTACGAACGGTAACGGTATGACTTCTCCACCCGCGGCCTCGACTTCCTCACGCCCGTGAATCTGATCGAGATTGTAGTCGCCGCCCTTCACCAGCACATCCGGCAGCAGCTCGGCGATCAGGCTGCGCGGCGAGACGTCGTCAAACACGACAACGTAATCAACAACCCGCAAAGCAGCGAGTATCTCAGCACGCTCCGCCTGGTTGAGGATGGGCCGATTCGGACCCTTCAACTCCCGCACTGTTCTATCGCTATTTATCGCGACGACGAGCGCATCACCGAGCGCTCGCGCCTGGGTCAGGTAGCGCACGTGCCCGACGTGCAAAAGGTCAAACACACCATTTGTAAACACGAGCCGCTTCCCACCGGCGCGCAGACGCTCGCGCTCGGCAAGCATTGCCTGGCCGGTCAGAATCTTTTCGATCATTGCCCCCCAGATTACAGGATTTGCGTGATGTCTGTATAATTCGCCCTTTATGTCTATCCCATTTATCGAAGAGAATGACCAAACGCTCGCGCGCCGCGAGCACCTCGAAGCATTGCAAAAGCTCGTCGGCAACGCTTACCCGAACAAGTACGAGCGCAGCCGTGTCGTCGACCCCGAAAAAGACGACACGATCACTGCGATTGTCGAGAAGTTCCGCGACTTGCAATCTTCTAAAGAGGCAACTGAGGATCTGAACAAGTTTGTCGTCCGCGTCGCCGGACGCATCGCGACGCCACCGCGCCAAATGGGCAAGGTTGCGTTCGTTCATCTTTCGGATGGCGTGTCGCGCCTGCAGATCTACATTCGCAAGAATGACGTCGTGGGTGTTTACAATAGTGCCGACGGCGGTGACGTCGATGGCTGGGAATTGTTTTTACTGTTGGACCACGGCGACTTCATCGGCGTCGAAGGATTTCTGTTCGTGACGCGCACCGGCGAGCTTTCGATCCACGTGCAGAAGATTCAGTTTCTATCGAAAGCACTCCTGCCGTTGCCTGACAAGATGCACGGCATTCAGGATCCAGAGATCCGGCAGCGCCAACGCTACGCAGATCTGATCGCCGGCAGTCTCAAGGTCGAGAAAGACGAGTTGCTGACGGCGCGTGAAGTATTCGAGGTTCGGGCTGCGGTGGTGCGTGAGCTGCGGCACATTTTGGAAGACCACGGCTACATCGAGGTCGAGACACCGATGCTGACGCCGCTGCCGACCGGCGCCGCCGCGCGTCCTTTCAAGACTCATCACAACGCACTCGATATCGATCTCTATGCCCGCATCGCGCCGGAGTTGTATTTGAAGCGCCTGCTCGTCGGCGGTTTCGAAAAGGTTTACGAGCTCAATCGAAACTTCCGCAACGAAGGCATCTCGACACGACACAATCCCGAGTTCACGATGCTCGAGTTTTACTGGGCCTACGCCGACGTGAACGCGATGATGGATTTCTGCGAGCACATGTTGCGCTCGGTCGTGTTTACGGTGTTGGGCCACACGCATGTGAAGTTTGGCGAGCATGAGCTCGACTTCGGATCGCTGTTCTCACGCGTGGGGATGAAGGAGAGTTTGTCGGGACGAGTTCCGGGCGATCAGATCACAGACGATAAGGTGCTCGAGCTCTTCGAGGCGCACGTCGAGCACGAGCTGGTGCAACCGACTTTCATCACTGAGTTTCCGAAACCGATCTCGCCGCTCTCGAAGGCGTCGCCCGCGAATCCGAGCGTGGCTGAGCGTTTCGAGCTGTATATCGCAAACATGGAGATCGCGAACGGGTTTTCTGAGTTGAACGATCCCGCAGAGCAGTACGAGCGCTTCCGCGATCAGGTGAAGCAGCGTGAACGTGGCGATGAAGAGGCGATGCTGATGGATGAAGATTACATCCGCGCGTTGTCTTACGGGATGCCGCCCGCGGCTGGGATCGGTATCGGCATCGATCGACTCGTGATGCTACTAACGAACCGCACGTCAATACGCGACGTAATCCTCTTCCCGCACCTGCGCCCGAAAGTGGATTAGTCCACAAAAGGCACAAAGAAGCCCACAAAAAGCACAAAAGCTATTAAGAGAAATTTTTTGTGCTTTTTGTGGGCTTCTTTGTGCCTTTTGTGATCCTATTTGGCAGTGGTTTCCTGATGGGAAGCCGCGTACCAGCGCCCGCCTCTCATCACGTAAACACTACTGGACCAGACCGTGGGTGGGACCGCTTCGCCGCCACACGTCGCATCCTGTGTCGATTTGTAAGTCAGAATCGCGGTGCTGCTGTTGAGAAACGTGACTTTGAGATCCATCAGCTCGTAAGACTTAACTTCGCAAGCCTCGCCCTCCATCGCTGCGAGAGAAGCTTTCTTGTCGGCCACTCCACTGTTGCCGATCATGACGGCGTCAGCCGCGAGATTGGCTCTGAACGGCTTCATGTCTTTGTTCTTCCACGCTTCCCAGAGTTTCCTCTCGGTTGCGATGATGGCTCGCTGGCTTTGCGCGCGGCTCATTGCGGGCTTAGGCGTGGGCGACGGTGATGGTGACGTTGTTGCTGTAGTCTGGGCGTTGGCAAACGACGCGAAGACGAGCGTCAGAACGATGACCAGAGGGAGTCGTGTAGTCATGGTCGTAACTCCTATAGGGGATGTTGAAGCAGACTAATTTAGCCACAAAAAGCACAAAAAAGAAATTAACGAGGTGGGCGCGCTCGAGTTATTAATGCCTCATAACAGAAATCATTTTTGTGCTTTTTGCGCCTTTTTGTGGCTAATCTTGCTTTGCGGCTTTGGTGCGAAGCTCGGCGAGGCGTTCGTCGGACCATTCAGGCTTTTGTCCCTGGTCCTGCATCAGTTTCACGTAGCGCTCCATCACCTCGAGCGAGCCTTTGTAGTCGCCGAGCTTCTCGCGGACGCGGCTCAGGTCCAAGAGAAACTGCGCGTTGGTAGAAGCGACCTGTGCGAACGCGGCTTCAGCGAGTTTCAAGTCACCGTTGCGCTCGTATAAACGGGCGAGGTGAAAGTAACTGATCGGATAACGATCGCCGTCGCGCCTTGAAACCTGCAGCAGGTTCGTCTGTGCTTCGTCATATCGCTTCAGACTCAGCAACGCATAACTCAGCTCTAGATTCGCAGGCGGAAAGTAACCATTCTGGCGGCGCAACAGACGCTGAAAGTCTTCAACCGCCTCGGTCGTCTTTCCACGCTCAACTGCACTACGTGCTTTTTGCAGGAGATCGTAACTCGCCTGATCGATCGTGAGCGTCTTCGGAGCCACGGACGCTTTGTTTACATTGGAAACCGGCTTCGGCGGCTTGCCGGATGCGGCAACTACGATTCGTTCTTCGTTGCCGGGGTTAGCGAGCGCCTGCTTTGCGGCATCGTGATGTGGATCAATCGCAAGCACACGGCGCCATTCACGTGCTGCGAGATCGTTTTGGCCACGTGCGGCGTAGACGCGCCCGAGGTTGTAGCTGGCTTCGGCGTAACGAAAGTTTTCGAAACGCAGAGCAGACAGTAGAGCTTCCTGCGCTTCGTCCCAGCGGCCGGTGCGAAGCAACACGACGCCGAGGTTGTTCAGCGCGCGCGAGTAAAAGCCTTTTCGTTGCGTGATGGCTTTGCGATAGGCGGCAATAGCAGCTTCGTTGTGGCCCAGACGTGCAAGCCCATTGCCGAGGTTGTAGAAACCTACGGGGTCGAAGACGTTCGAGTTTGCGATCGCGTTTACGCGATCGGAGTCACTGGCTGCGCTCTCAATCTGCGTTCTTAAAGTCTCCACCGTGTCCTGGCAAAAGGCCGGTGAAACCCCTGCGATGATTATTAGAGAGAGGATTATGATTCGCATATCTTTTAACGGAGATATGAAACAACTGTCCCGCCGAACCCGACGGCCCAACCATGATTTCTATCGGCGAAGAACACGCGCTCCAACGGGTGTTCAGTGCCGCTGCGTTCCGTGGTCCAATGCGCCCCACCATCAACAGTGTGAATGATGGTTCCTTCCGCGCCCACGGCCCAACCTTCGCGGTCGTCAACAAACTTCACGTCAAACAGATCGACAGGAACGGTAGACTGCTGGCGCTCCCAGGTGCGGCCGCCGTTCACCGTGTTGTAAACAATGCCGCCACTTCCGACCGCCCATCCTTTGCGATTGTCGATAAACGACGTCGCATTAAAACGAACTGTTTTTTCAACCTGAGGCAGGGTCGATTGATACCACGTTTCTCCGCCATCCGACGTTTGAATGATCGTTGCCCCCGCACCGACGATCCAACCGCGATCGTCGTCGACAAAGATCCCGCCGAGCAATAATCGTCGCGTCGGTGACTGCAGCTTCGACCACGTCTCGCCGTTATCGCGTGTCGCCCAAATCGATCCGGCTTCCCCAAACGTCCAGCCACGCCCGGTGCGACTAAACACTGCGCGAACGAGGATCGCATCGATGTCGAATCCTTTGATCTCGACCCGATTCCAGTGCTCGCCGCTGTCCGTCGTCTTCATGAGATAGGCACGCGGCTCATCTTTGGTTTTGAGCTCGTAAACGTTTACCTCGACGACCATCCAACCGTTGCGCTCGTCGACGAAGAAGAGGTCGCGAATGGCGTCATTACTAGAAGCGCCGCGCGGCTTCCAGGTGTTGCCGCCGTCTGACGTTTGCAGGAGGGTGCCTTTACTACCGGCGGCCCAACCACGTTTTTCATCGAGAAAGAAAACTGAATGCAACCAGGCCAGCGAGCCGGTGCGCTGCCGCGCCCACGTGCCCGTCTGCCCGAACACCGGCGACGCGAGCAGCAACATCAATGATGTAAGCGCGACTCTCGAGATCATTGAAAGAAGTTATCCACAGATTACACAGCTGGGAAAGCCTCTGCGTAATCTGTGGATAAGGAACTATGGCACGGGGACGCCGAAGACGCGTGCGAAGCCGAGAAATGACGTAAAGCCGAGCCACTCCCTGACCTTCTTCATCTTGTTGCCGGGCACGACGATCTGATCGCCGGGCACGAGATAGGTCGTGTCAGGAGCTTTGCCTTTATAAATGGCAGAAACATTGACGACGATTGGCGCCATTATACCGGTGGGCTGCCGGCGCAGCACGTAAACCTTGCTCCGGTCGCCGGTGCTCAGCACGCCGCCTGCTTCGGCAATCGCCTCTGTCACAGTCATGCGGTGACTCATCAGACGAATACCGGGCTGGCCCACGTCCCCAATAACGCTGTAGCGATACGACGACGCTTTGTCGAGCGAAACCGTAACCTGCGGATCGATGATAAACTCGTCGTATTTCTTCGTGATGATCTCGGCCACTTCATCGACCGTTTTGCCGTTCACGAACACGCCACCGGGAATCAGCGAGAGTGAAATGCGACCGCTCGGAGGGATAATGATGTTCTTACGCGAGTAGCGATCCTGG
>DATFDT010000148.1:0-53588 GCA_035251975.1 Pyrinomonadaceae bacterium
TGTTTGCTGGCCCTTTGGAAGTTGTTAGGTCTGAAATAAGGCGTGGTAAATGCTTGGTACGCTCAACAGTTCCACGATCCTGAGGCTGCGGGTCTTCGATCGAGAGGGCAGCGATCTTGACCCGCTCGCCTTGCGTGGACGTTTGGAAAGCGTGCTGAGCGACGTTTCATTTGAGCCGCGTCTGCCGCCGTCGGCCATTCTCTTCATTCGCAAACTCATCGATCCGTTGCCGGGATCGATCCAACTCGACAGTCCACATGCGCGCGCGCCACACGCGTGGCGGCACGCGTTTCAGAGAAGATTCGATCAGCTTGTGTCGAGTGCGGCGCGTCCGGCGCATGGGTTTGTGGCTGATAGTGCGGAGTCAGTTGTGTTTTATGACTACGCGGAGTTGTTGGCGTGTTTGACGGCGGATTGGTGTAGTGGCGTAGCCATTACGCGTTGGTGGTGGCAGGCGCTGATCAGGCATGGTGATTTGTCGTGGCTGATCAGGAAGTTCTGGCGGGAGAAGATCGAGTATGTGCCGGCGGCGCTCGAGTACGTGGTTAGGAAAGGTTTGCTGGTCGAGTTTGTGAACCGGTTGAGTGATGTTGAGGTACGCGAGATCCTATGGCGCGTCGTGCATACCTTTTCGTTAACGCGGATCGCACGGATCAAAGCCACGGATTTTTTCCTGGTTGATGAGGCGCCACTATTAATTGAGAAAACACACGTCCAAACACCAATGCCGTGGATCGACGTGGTTCCTGAAAGCAACACGCCACAATTGCGACCGGTTCAGCAGTTCTTTGTCGGGATAACGTTGATGGTCCATCGCGCGCCGTCGCGGGTGCGATCGGTGAGCTTTGCGCGCGAAATCGAACACTGGATCGAGGAACATGTCGTCGAAGCGCCACGCGCCCAAACAATCATCGTCGAAGAAATACATGAACCTGAATTTATCGAGCCTGTTGAAACCCAAGCCCCGATCCGCGTAAATCCGATTCCAGGCCCTCCCGAGATCCCGCAGCCCGCTCCGCCACCAGAGGGATCCGTGTCATCCGCGGTTAATAAACCCGAACCGATCAAGATCGCCAATGCAATTTTCCGCTACGAAGAACCTCCAGAGGTCTTACCTGTTACTTCAGTTACTCATACCGAACAGATTGTTGAAGAAACAACCCCACCGGAATTAATCGATTCTGAACCTTCCCCGCTCGATCCCGCCACAATCGAGACAAATCTCGGCGGTCTCTTCTACCTGATCAACCTCGCGATCTTCCTCGAAATATACAGCGACTTCACCAGCCCCGTTGAACAGTTCCACGGCGATCTGAGCATCTGGGATTTCGTAACGATCGTCGGTAAAGAACTCGATCAAGAAACCGACGATCCGATCTGGGAGCTACTCAGGAATCTCGCCGATCGAGAAGATGAATTAATCACACCACCATGGTTAACCGATCTACTCCCACACATACACGCACGATTACACCTCGCTCTCGGCATCGATGACGATCTCGCCGAAATCCTCCTCCATCATGAGGCGAAGATAACCATCACCTCAACACACGCGCACGTCTTCTTCTCTCTCGCCGATCACCCGATCGAAATACGCCTCTCAGGTCTGGACCGCAATCCCGGCTGGGTTCCCGCCGCCGGCAGATTCATCGCTTTTCACTATGACTAAAAAGATGCGAAAAAATCTATTCGACGGTTTGCAACCGACTCCGGCCGAGCACTTCAAGCTGTACTTCTATGGAGCCGTCCTTAGCCTCTTCCATCACGTGGTCCAGGTGTACGGCTCGAGTGAATCAGCGTTCAAGGAATTCCCTTTTCTCATCGGCTACAACAACGAGCTCGCTGACAGCGGCCTCTCTGGAGTCCACTCGACTGAAGCCGTTTCGTGGTGGCTCGAATCGCTGCAAGCATGGGAAGAAAAAGCAACCGGTCAACTGCCGTTGCGGTCACTGCGCAAAGCCGCAGGGTTGGACCACTCCGCGCTCATCCTGCTCACGACTGTCGGTTTGATCGAAGAGGATCTGCGCTTCGGTCTTGTCTTCGAAGCTATGCAAGGCTCGCCCGGCCAGCATCGCGCGACGCCGAGCTTGCTCAATACGTGGGGACGCGACGAAGCACACTGGCGCGACGCGCGTACCAACCTGCGACAGATGCGCGAAATGGGACTCGTGCGCGTCGTGAATCCGGAATCGCCGCGGCTTGAATGGGCGCTGGAAGTGCCGAGTGCGCTGTGGGATGCGTTGCGTGGCGAGCAAAACGAGATTCCCGGACCGGGCATGCGTTATCGCCAGCCGACTGAGCTTTCGCACATGGACGATCTGATCCTGCCGCCGGACGTGCATGAAAAAGTGCGCGCGATTCCCGGGCTCTTCCGCGCGGGCGAAGCACAGACGCTGATCGTGCGTGGCGCTTATCGAAACGGCCGGCGCACGATCTTCAGCGCGATCGCACGCGAGCTCAACCTCGGATTGCTCGAAATCAAAGGCATCGCCGGACCACACGACGAGCGACTTCGCGTCGCTGGACCGCTAGCGACAGCGCTCAACGCGCTGCCCGTAATCGTCATCGATCTCGAGCCACGCGAAAGCATTGAAATCCCGCGTCTATCCGCGTGCGACTCGCCGAGCGGCATCGTCATCGGCAAACAAGGCGGCGTGAGTGGCGAGGGTGCGGAACGTGCGCTCGTGATCGGTCTCGACATGCCCGATCCCGGCATGCGCAAACACCACTGGCAACGCGCTTGTCACGAAAGCAAACTCCGCGACGCGGACACCGTGAGCGAGCGCTTTCGTATCACGTCGGGAAACATTCATCGCGTCGCTCGTCTGGCGGAGTCTTACGCCGCACTTGCGCGACGCACCGAGATCACGCTCGCCGATGCACAACGCGCAACACGTTCGTTGAATCGTCAGATACTCGACGCACTCGCGATCCGGCTGTCTGCATCAGGCGACTGGAGTCAGCTTGCTGTTGGTGGAGAGACGCGCCGTGAGCTGGAAAATCTTGTTAGTCGTTGTCGTCATCGCGAGCATTTGCCGTCACAAGCCAACGCGGGTGTGCGTGCGCTCTTCAGTGGTCCAAGCGGTACGGGCAAGACACTCGCTGCGCGACTGCTCGCTTCCACGCTGCAAATGGATGTTTATCGTCTCGATCTCTCCAGCGTTGTTAATAAGTACATCGGCGAAACAGAGAAGAATCTAAACCTGATCCTTTCGCGTGCTGAAGAGCTCGACGTCATTCTTTTGCTCGACGAAGGCGACTCGCTATTGACTCAGCGCACCGGCGTCCAGAGTTCAAACGATCGTTACGCTAATCTCGAGACAAACTTTTTGCTGCAACGACTCGAGTCGTTTGAAGGCATCCTCGTCGTCACGACGAATGCGAGCGAGCGGATCGACAATGCGTTCCAGCGCCGCATGGACGTGGTGATCTCGTTTTCGCCGCCCTCGCCGCCGGAACGTTGGGCCATCTGGCAGCTCCACTTACCACCCGATCACGCAGTGGACTACTCGTTGCTCGAAGAAGTCGCAGGACGTTGCGTTCTCTCCGGCGGCCAGATCAAAAACGCCGCGCTGCACGCATCCCTGCTCGCACTCGAAGACGGCGGCATCGTCACATCAGCAATGATCGGCGACGCCATCGAGCGCGAATATAGAAAGGCGGGCGGCGTTTGTCCGCTAAGGAGGAACTGATCTCTGCGTAGCCTCTGCGTCCTCTGCGCCTCTGCGGTGAACACGCCACTAACCACAGAGACGCAGAGGACGCAGAGGTTACGCAGAGGAGGGCACATCTATTTCAGCAAACATCCGCACAACGAAACCAGCACCGAGCGCGCCGCCTCCCACACGGCCGGCGACTCCCGCACGCACATCGACGCCGGCAACATCTGTCGCGCCGCCAGCCGTGCGGCTCCCTCAGATTCTCGGCAAGGGTCTCTTCCAAACTCACGACGGCAAAATCATCGAGCTGCCGAAAGACATGACAGCCGAAGAAGCCGCGCGGCTCGAAGCTGAAGCACTCGCCGCCCAGAAGAAGATCGGCAAAGGACCACCGCCGCAACCCGTCCCGGACGTGAAGAAGCTCGACAAAAAAGAAAACAAAAAAACGCAGCTCAAAGCCCTGCCGAAGAAGAAACCCGCGAAAGGCAAAGGCAAGCGTGCGCGTGGCAAGGGTGCAGCAGCGATGATGAAAGCTGTTGGCACGAGCAAAGTCGCACAGTACCTCGTCTCAAAAGCCGCTCCCGTCGTTAACAAAGGTTTCACCAAATTAGAGCAACTGCGAACCAACCAGCAGACGCATGACAGCGCCGACGAAAAACACGCGCAGTCAGAAAAAGCACAAGTGATTCCTGACAGCGAAGGGCAGTCGAAGAGCAACACGGGCCAGGTCAACGTCGTCAGCGATCGTCCCGCGCCGAAAGTCGATCCAAACAAAGGCAAACAAACGCTTCAGCAAAACCTGAGAGAGAACGTTCCGAAGACGATCGAAGACGTCGACAACTTCAAGCGCGACAAGAAAGCACAACACACCGGCGCAGAGGTCTTGAAGGTGGTCCAAACGGACAAGAGCGCGGTAGTCTCGACGTTTCAGGACATGGGCACCACGCCGCCGCCCGCGCCGCGCGAGTTTGAACCCGAACCGCTGCCGCCACCCGAAGCCGCCCGGTCCACCGCCGCACTCACGCTCGGCAAAGACGGCATCGCGCCGCTCCAAAAAGAGCACACCGATCTCTCGAAGTACACCAACGAGGCCGATGGCAAGCTGAAGGAGGAGGGAGTCACGCAGGAACAGCTCGACATGGTCGACAGCGGCGATCTCGCGACTGCGAACAAAGAAAAGAAAGGGATGGAGAAGTCGGCGATAACCGAGCCGCTCGCGGTGCAGCAGTTTGCGCAGCAGCAGAACAAGAAAGTCGAGAACAATCTCAAACAGGAAGAGACGAAGAAGCGCTCGGACATGAACTCGAAGCGCAAGGCTGGTCTCGGCGTCACCGGTCAGAAGCAGAAAAACGCGAAAAGCTCGCTCGAAAAGAAGCGCGAAGAAGTCGCGACGAAGATCAACGGCATCTACACCGCGGCGCAAGACAAAGTTAAGAAGAAGCTCGCCGATCTCGAAACGGCGTCGATGAAACGTTTCGACGACGGGAACAACAAAGCAACGAAAGACTTCGAAGACACCGTCAACAACGAGCTCGACGCTTTCAAAGCAGATCGTTACTCGGGGTGGTTTGGCTGGGCCAGAAAGGCCAAAGACTGGCTACTCGGCATGGATGACTTGCCAGGCGTGAAAGCCATCTTCGATCGCAATCGCGAGAAGTTTGTCACTACCATCAACAAGCTCGTCGAAGACATCACCGCCGACAATAAGAAAGTGATCCAGGAGTGCAAAGACGATCTCCAAAAAGCGCGCACCGAGATCAAAGACTACGTCGACAAGCTTGGTCCAAGTCTTAAGGACATCGGCAAGAAAGCCGCTGAAGAGATGAACTCGAAGCTCGACGAGATGGACAAGTTCATCGCGAAGAAGGAAGAGGATCTACAAAACCAGCTCAAAGATAAGCAGACTGCCGCGATCAAAGCCATCGACGAAAAGATCGAGAAGATGAAAGAGGCGATGGCGGGCGCGCTCGCTAAACTCGGCAAGTTGCTGTTGTGGGCGGCGAAGAAATTCTTCACGTGGGCGCTCGAGAAGTTTGGGTTCTCGCTCGGAGACATTGAGACGATCATCAACAAAGGCGCCGCGGTGCTGAAAGCAATCTTCACGAAGCCGATCCAGTTTGTGAAGAACCTGATGAGCGCCGCTATCAGCGGTTTCAAAAACTTCGGCAAGAATTTCCTCAAACACCTGCAGGATGCCGTCTTCGATTGGCTCACCGGATCGATCGAAGGATTTCAACTGCCGGCAACGTGGGACTTCAAAGGCATCATCAGCATCGCACTCCAGCTAATCGGTATTTCTTACGCGAATATTCGCCGTCACATGGTATCGGTGATGACTGAACCCGTCGTCGTCGGGCTCGAAAAGAGTTTCACGCTGGTGAAGACGCTGATCACTGAAGGTCCGTTGGCTGCGTGGGAACAGTTGAAGGACATGGCGACTGACATCAAGGAAGCGTTTATTCAGGCCGTCAAAGAATTCATCGCGCAGAAGATTATCGAGCAGGCAATCCAATGGATCGTCGGCATCTTCGTTCCCGGCGCCGGTATTATCAAAGCCATCATCGGCATCTACGACACGATCGTGTTCTTCATCAAGAAAGCGAAAGACATCATCAAGATGGTCGGCAACTTTCTGGGATCGGTCAGCGAGATTGCTGCGGGCAACATCGGCGCTGCGGCCGAAGCAATGGAGCAAGGTCTCGCGCGTGGCCTTTTGCTCGTGGTCAATTTTCTCGCTGCGTTGCTGCGTCTCGGTGGAGTAACCGCGAAGATTCGCGCCGCGCTGCAGAAGATTCGCGCGAAAGTAGACGACGTGTTGCTGAAAGTCGCGAAGTGGATCGCGACGAAAGCGAAGGCGATCATCAACAAGGTTGTGGGCGCGGTCAAAGGCGCGGTTGGATCAGTGACCCAATGGTGGAAGCGCCGCAAAAAATTCAAAGCCGGCGATGGCCAAACACACTCGCTCGTGTTTCATGGCGAGGGACGCGCCGCACGGCTGTGGGTCGAAAGCGATCCGGCGCCGTTTGAAACGTTCATCAAGGACGTGAAGGCCGACGCGAGCCCACAGAAGGAAGCAAAACAGCGCGCCCTCGTCACCGCCAAAGCTATGGACGAGTTACGAAATAAAGCTTCGGTTACCGACGGCACGTTGAATGACGCCGACACGCTGAAGTTGCAAGCGTTGTGGGACACACTCGCGGACGACGTAGCGATCCTCTTTGCAGGTGGCGACAAGAAAGCGCCGAAATACGGTACACCTACAAGCCCGGCGGGTTGGGGTTCGGGAATGGTGATTCTGAGTTTAAAGAACCCTGAGCACGGGTCCAGGCCAACGGTATCGAACCCACATTTCAAAGACCTCAACATTCGGCGTTACGGGAATGTCACTTCGACCAGTGATGAAAGCTATTACATCCTCGGTCACCTGCTAAACGAGAATTTGGGTGGTCCAGGAAATATCTGGGAGAACATCACGCCCCTCTCCCGCAAAGGAAACGCGCAACATGTGACGCAAGTCGAGAATGATGTGAAGGCCACGGCGAAGTCGAAGATTGTTCGCTACGAAGTGCAGCCGCGATATGGTCGAGCGCCCGGCGCGCTGCTGGGCCAGATTCCTGCCAATACTACCGACGCCGGACTGATGAACAAGCGAAAGGTGTTGCTGGCAGAGCAATACGTTCCCAGTACTCTGCTTTGCCGCGCCTACACCGTCGATGCGAGTGGGAAAGCGACGGGCGGTTTGAACCTGACGAAAGAAGTTCTGAACCTCGTCGACAGTAGTTCTCTCGACGACTACAACGTGCCCGGTCAGGCAGTGCAACGGCTCACGAAGCTGGCAATTAACGATGCGATCAAGAAGGCGCACGCAGGTGAGAAGAAATATACAGAGGCGTTGATGCTTTTACCCGGCATTGGACCAACCCGAATAGTTGACCTGATCAATGGGGGGAAAGCGTGGGGCAAATGGGAAGACCTTTGGAAGGGCGTTAACGGTGTGACGAAGGAAACTACGGACGAGTGGCGCACCGCTGGCATTCCGGGTGGAGTGAGCGTGGTTCTTAACGGTACCACTGAATGGGTGTGACGACGGCTACAACTAAAGCAGCGAGTCCGGTTCAGGTTCCAACTGCGCCACAGACGAAGAACGTCTCCCGCAGCGGCGCAACGGCGCAACGGAAGAATACTCTGCGCGCCGTTGCGCCGCTGCGGGAGAATCCTTCTACACAGGTCAGCGTCACCTTAAATAAATCTCAACCACGGAATGCCATTATTCAGACTGTCCAGCCGCCGGCGGACGTCGCGCCGCCAACGATCACGCTCGGGCGTCCGGCAAGTCAGGTTATTAAGGATCAAACACTCAAGAAACTCGAATCGACCACGATCACGAGCACGGGTGCGCCGTTGCCCGTCGCGGTTAAGAGTCCGCTGACGCATAGCTTCTCTGTCGACCTCACACCGATTCGCGTCCACACCGACGCGCGCGCGCAACTCACCGTCAGAAGTTTCAACACGCGCGCATTTGCTTATGGGCACAATATCTTTCTTGGACCAGGCGAGTCGCCGAGCGATCTGCGACTGATGGCGCACGAAGTTGCACACGTGGTCCAACAAAGCCGTGGCGCAGTAATACAAAACTTCACTACCGGTCGCGGCGATGCGCTCGAACACGAAGCCGAACGCGCTTCGGCAGCAGCGATCCGCGGCGAGAAGTTCAACGTGCAACAGCGCACGTCGCCACGTCCGCAAGGTCTGCTCGGTATTGATATCAGCATACCCGATCCGCTCGACTGGCTCGCCGGCAAAGCCAACCTCATTCCGGGCTTCCGCATGTTGACGATCATCCTCGGTGTGAACCCGATCAACATGAGCGCGGTCGATCGCAGCGCCGCCAATATCCTGCGCGCGCTGATCGAGATCATGCCCGGCGGCGGATTGATCACGCAGGCGCTCGACAACAACGGCGTGTTTGAGAAAGCCGGTGCTTTCGTTGAAGAACAGATCAATGCGCTCGGCCTCACGGGCTCCGCAATCAAGTCGGCCGTTACTGAATTCATCAGCAGCCTGAGCCTGCCGGGCGATCTGCTCAATCCAGGCGCCGCATGGGCACGCGCCGAACGAATCTTCACTGCGCCGATAGAACAAATAAAGTATACCGCCGTCAATCTCGTCACCGGCATCATCGAGATCGTTAAAGACGCGATTCTCAAACCGATCGCGAAACTTGCTGAAGGCACTGAAGGGTACAACCTGCTGAAAGGCGTGCTCGGCAAGGATCCGATCACCGGCGATCCGGTCGATCGCAGCGCTGAAACGTTACTTGGACCACTACTCAAGATGATCGGTCTCGGTGATGTTTGGCAGAAGATGCAGGAGTCGAAGGCGATTCCGCGCGCGTGGGCCTGGTTCCAGACCACGCTCTCGCAACTCATCGGTTTCGTCAGCGAGATCCCGACGCTGTTCCTGTCGGCGTTCAAGGCGCTCACGCTCGAAGACATCATCCTCGTTCCGAAAGCCTTCGCGAAACTCGCGGCAGTGTTCGGCGGCTTCATGGGCAAGTTTGTGAGCTGGGGCGTCGACGCGATGTTCAAACTGCTCGAGATCGTCTTCGACGTCGTGAGCCCCGGCGCGCTTGGTTACGTGAAGAAGACCGGCGCGGCAATGAAGAGCATCTTCCAGAACCCGTTGCCGTTTGTCGGAAATCTCGTGAAGGCAGCCAAGCTCGGTTTCATGAACTTCGGCTCCAACTTCCTCACGCATTTAAAGAAGGGTTTGATCGACTGGCTCACCGGATCGCTGCAGGGCGTTTACATTCCGAAGGCTTTGACGCTGCCTGAATTTGGCAAGCTGGCGTTGAGCGTGCTCGGCATTTCGTGGGCACAGATTCGCGCGAAGATCGTGAAGGCGCTGGGGCCGAACGGCGAGATGATCATGCAGGGTCTCGAGACTGCTTTCGACATCATCAAGGCGCTCGTGACCGGTGGTCCAGCGGCGGCGTGGGAAGTTATCAAAGACAAGCTCACGGGCCTGAAGGACATGATCGTCAGTGGCATCACGTCGTTTGTTGTCGAAACAGTAGTGACCAAAGCGATACCGAAGCTGATCGCGATGTTCATTCCGGGCGCCGGCTTTATCTCTGCGATCATCTCGATCTACGACACGGTCATGGTCTTCGTTAATAAGATCTCGAAGATCATTCAGGTCGTCACTGCGTTCATCAACTCGATCGTCGCGATTGCGTCGGGCAACATCGGCGCTGCTGCGAGCAAAGTCGAAAGCATTCTCGGCGGATTGCTGTCGCTCGCGATCAGTTTCCTCGCCGGCTTTGTCGGCCTTGGCAAAGTCACTGACAAGATCATGGGCGTGGTGAACAAGGTTCGCGGCATTGTAGACAAAGCACTCGACACCGCGATCAACTTCATCATCGGAAAAGCGAAGGCACTGTTTGCGAAGCTCTTTAGCAGGAAGAAGGACGAAGAGGATCCGCAGAAGCGTCTCGACAAGGCAGCCTCCGAGCTGAAGCCGCAAATCGAGTCGCTGTTGGCTAAAGGCAGTAAAGGACTCGTGTTCAAGGCCAAGCTGCTCGGCTGGAAACTGAAATATCGACTTACGTCACTCGCAGTAGAAGGCGATCAGATCGTCGCCGCCATCAATCCCCGAAAACCCGTAGGCAAAGCGGTCAATCAGCAGCCCAGCCAGGTTCGCGTCGAAACACACGCTGCCGCGGTCGAAGTTTTCACGATGCCGGATGTCCAAAAAGCTGCCGCGGATATGGTGAAACAAAAGAAGGGTGGCCGGGGCACACTGGACAAACCGATTCTGGTGGATCCTCGTGGCGGATTATTGGGCGCAGCAGCGGCTCAACAAACCGGTGAGATGGGTAAGCCGTGGCAAAGAACAGCATGGCAAATCCCAGGCTCTGAAACGCCTGTCGTCACTATGCAGACTTTTTCGACGTCGCCCTCGCACACAATCGTTAATCCAAGGGGCACGGACGATCCCATCGGACGGTATGCGCAATATCTGCAACATCTCGCGGATCGTGGTCTTACCGACACAGATGCGCGCGTGGGCGTGGCCTTGCTCGCGGCAGGCGAGCCGCTTCCAGCGAAACTGAAGCCACACGAGGGATTCCTCTCCGGACTGACGTTCCTGCTGGGCTCACTTGAATCAGCACGTATCGCAGCGCAGATGGCGGCCTTGCCAACGGCACTGCAACAACCCTCCAAGCCGGGAGGTCCTGGCCTGCCACACGAGACTCCCGCGGGTCCGGTCGGCGCGGTGGCTGCGAATCGTCAGGCCAACGTTCAGGCTGGCGTGCCTGGGGCTACGCCACCATCGGCGGCCGATGCGGATGTAGTGAAGACTGTGGTTTCAACTCAACTTACACAGACAGAAAACGCAATCGTGAAAGAGGTAGAGTCAGGTGGCTTGGTATTCGCATCACCCCAGGCGTTACAAAATTTCCTGAAGACGGATTTGCGTGGAATGGTGAAGGAGCACGCAATCAAGGCCTTCAAGATCGGTAAGTAAGAAGGGACGACAAATGGCAACGATCAGAATGCTTCTCAAAAGTAATGTTACGCGCGGTGAGATTGAGTACATGGCGCTGGACCTTGACTGGCAGCTCTACACACGACAGGAGCCGGACCCGACGGGACATTATGTTGTTTGGGTTGACGGCGAGGGTGATGACCAGTCGGTCATCATCTACACCGAAGACGAGCTGGCTGAGCTTCGTTACATCAGTGTCGAGGGCACGAACGCACAAGCTGTCGCCGAACAGATCAAAACAACCGTTGGAATCTATTCGCGCGAGGAGCTGGAAGAGAGTGTCACACGTGCAAGTGAACCTGAGGAATTGATGCCGGCGATCAGAAAACTGGGCGCGAGTCTGTCGAAGACTTTTGAGCAGTGGGCGTTCGATGCATTGACCAAAGGATTGGGCCATTCCGATCCGCGTGTTCGCCTGGCGACGCTGGCTGCGATCGGGTTTCCAGCGTGGCCGGAGTTTCTCGAACCAGTGGCCAAGCTCCAGGAAACAGATGATGACGTCAGAGTCTTGCGACGGGCCGCACGTCTTTACGGTTTGTTGTTAAAAGCGGCGGGAAAAACTGAATGAACTCTTCTTTGTGCAACTCTGTGATCTCTGTGTCTCTGTGGTGAACTTAACCACAAAGACACAGAGATCACAGAGATTGCACAGAGAAGAAATCAGATAGGTATACGATCATGTACCTCGACTCAGTAAAGCTATTGGGAACGCAGGTTGGCTACGGTGACCTCGGGATGAATGGAAGCCTCGGTTATGAAGGCCGCCAGGTGCGAGTGGGAAAGGAGCACTACAACCACGCGTTCAGTACGCACCCGCCTGCGCGATTGCGTTTTCACGTCGAGCGGCGCTTTGCGAGTTTCACCTGCCACGTCGCGTTGAATGATGACGTGCCGGCCGGTTGGTCGCATGCTGATTTTTCCGTCGTCGCTGACGGCCGCGAAGTCGCTAACGAACCGTACGTACAAGCCGGCGAGCCGCCGCGTCCGCTCGTCGCCGATATTAGTGGCGCTGAGTATCTCGAGCTTATTGTGCGCACGAGTCGTTGGGAACACTCGCATGCCGTGTGGCTCGACCCGCAGGTTGACGAATCGCACGCTTCGATCGCGCATCTCTTCGATAGTTTGAATCGCGCGGAGTTGATCGTTCCGGAGCGTTTGCCACGCACTGAGCGCTGCGTGGCCACAGTAGTTTCACCTGGTTTTGAACACATGCTCGACGACATGCTTGGCTCGCTTTACGCGAACGGCTGCTGCAACGACGCGCTTGTAGTCGTCTTCGTGCTGAACGGAAACGACGCGTGCAATCGCGTGATCGCGAAGTACAAAGCGACTCCGGTCCGCTGCCAGTCTCGCGCGGGCCTGAATCCGATGAGCAAGGCGGTGATGTACTCCGCCGCGCGCGTCGTCGATGCTAAGCATTACCTGTGTCTCGACGCTGACATGCTCGTGCTTGGCGATCTGCGCCCGATCTTCGCGACGCTCGAAGCGCTTCCTGAGGGGCGAATACTCGCCTGTCGCGAGGGCAACACTCAATACGCAAATCACCTTGGCTCCGCGATCGATTCGATCTACGGTGGCGGAGAAGCGGACTTGCGGCAGCTCGAAGTCACACCGGAAGAGCAAGCGTATTCACTCGTGGTTAACGATGGTCTGTATGCCGGAGATCAGTCGGCGCTACGCGCGCTCGATGGTGCGATACGCGCGATGCCGCAGGCGTGTGCGTGGGTTGACGGGCACAGCCGTGTGAAGTGGCGCAATCAATTCATCTTCAATCTCGCGCTTGCGCGTTTGCAGTGTGGTGTCGAGCTCGATTCGATTTACAACGTGCAGCTTCAGGCGCAGAACGTCGACCTGTTCGAGCAGGGATCGAGGTTGCGCGCGACGTGGCGTGGACGCGAGCCGCGTGTGCTTCATTTCAACGGTGGGGCAAAACGAAAGTATCCGCAGTGGCAGGGGAAGTTTTCTGCGATTGCGGATCCTTTGGCAGGTCAGATGGACGGTGACAGTTACAGCGTGTTTGTCGAAGCACTGCGCGCGTGGGTCGGGCGTCATGGCGTCAAAGCGCTCGCGTGGTCCTTCTATGGTTTGACGAACGGGCAAAACGCTGCCGTGCGAGATCCGTCCGTATTGCCGCTGCTGGCGACGTTGCATTACGTGATTCGCGCGAATGGTTGCGTGCGCGTGCTTGAGACTGGCACGGCGCGCGGCATCTCGGCAGCGTGTCTCGCTTCAGCGGTTGCACATCGGGACGGCGGGCGCGTCGTCACGCTCGATCCGTTTCTGTTTGACGGACGTGAAGAGCTATGGGCCATGTTGCCTGAGAGTTTTCAAAGCTGCATTGAAGCGCGGCGCGTCGGTTCACTGGAGGGCATGAAGGCAGCGTTGGATGCTGGTGAAGTGTATGAAGCAGTGCTTTTGGATTCGGTTCACGAAGCTGAATTCGTGTGGGCGGAATTTCAATTCGCGGCTGAGCTGGTTTGTCCTGGTGGTTTGATTTTGATCCACGATGCGACTTACGCGCTCGGCACAGTGCCCGAGACCTTGGCGCGGATTGAAGCGGCTGGTTACAACGTTGTGAAACTTTGGGCGGCGGATGGCGGCACTGCCGAGGACGATCATCTTGGTCTTGCAGTAATCGAGAATCGTCGAGGTGTTGGGCATGTGGTTGAGTCGCAACAGTCACAACCGCTGTTGGATACAGTCAGTACCGCGAGCGGTAGCGACCGGGTCGATCAGCGTTGTTGAGGTCGTCACGCGCTCGCGTCGTCACGTTATTTCGTGGTGAATCATATGAAGTCGATCTCCATTGGCATTTACGTAGATGGGCAGCTCGAACGGTTGCGGTGGACGCTCGCGAGTCTCAATGCAAACACGCGCCAAGACGTGGAGCTGTTGCTGCTGCTCGATGGAGTTGCGCTCAACGGGACTGCGATGCGATCGCTGCCTGGATGGAATCGCGTGAAGGTATCAGCGACTTCAGACGCTCGGGGCGCTGCGGCATGTTTCAATCGTCTCGCTTTGCAAACTGAGACGGACGTGTTGGTGCTGCTCGAGTCAGGCGTGACAGTCGCGCCGGGCTGGCTCGATCTCCTCGCCGCTGCGCTCGCCTCCGATCCACACAACGGCCTGGCTGGTCCATCGACAAACAACTCGTGGAATGAGCAATCTGCGTTTCCACGCTGCTCCGGCAACACCGCACAAATTGTGGCCGCAGCAAACGAAGCTGCACGACGTTTTGGCAGTGAAGCTCGCACGCTCGATCCGCTCTACAGTCTCGGCGATTTTTGTTATGCCGTGCGACGTGAGGTGGTCGAGGCTATCGGGGCTGCTGATGAAAGTTATGCGCTTGGGCCATGTTGGGAGATGGACTACAACATTCGCGCGGCGCGGGCCGGGTGGCGCGGCGTGTGGGCCGGCGCGGCTTTCGTCTACCGTCCGGCATTCAGCGCGCGACGCCGGTTTGAGGAGAGTCGCCGTTTCGAAACGAGCAAACGGCGCTACCAGGACAAGTTTTGCGGCGCGCGTTTGCGTGGGCAGAAAACGGATTATCGCGAGCATTGTCGTGGTGATGCATGCCCGAATTTTGCGCCCGCCGATCTGATCGAAATTAAGCGCGCCTTGCCTTCGTCGACTTCAGTTCCGACGCCGGCTCCAATCGTAGTTTCGGAGCCGCTCGTCACCTGCATCATGCCGACGCACAACCGGCGTAGCTTTGTCCCGCAGGCGATTCGTTGTTTCCTCCGCCAGGATTATTCAAACATCGAACTGCTCGTCGTTGATGACGGCACCGAGCCGGTCGGCGATCTGGTGCCAACGAATGATCGCATTCGCTACGTGCGTTTCGATCAAAAGCTCACGATCGGCGCCAAGCGCAATCTCGCGTGTGAAAAAGCGCGCGGCGAGTTCATCGTGCATTGGGACGATGACGATTGGTATCCGTCGTGGCGCGTGCGCGCGCAGGTGCGGGCGATGATCGAGCGCGGCGCGGATATGTGTGGCAGCAGTCGCGTCGCCTACTTCGATCCGGCGCGCGATCAGGCGTGGGAGTATTGCTACCCGACTTCGAAAGGACCGTGGGTAGCCGGCAACACGCTCGCGTATCGCAAGAGTTTTTGGAGCAATCACAAGTTCCCCGACATTCAGGTTGGCGAAGACTCGCGCTTTGTATGGTCCAGTAAAGGACGTGCAGTGGTTGATCTCGCCGATCCGGGATTGTGTGTGGCGACTGTCCATTCAAACAACACGAGCCGAAAGAACGTGAACGCGGTTTACTGGCATGCGCAGCCGCGCCACTACATCGATTCGCTGATCGGCGACGATGTTTACTTCTATCGCACTGCGGAAACGTCGTGGCCGCTCGTGTCGTGCATCATGCCGACGTACGAGCGGCGCCGTTATGTGCCTCAGGCGTTGCAGTCGTTTCTACAGCAGGATTATCCGAATCGTGAGCTGATCATCGTTGATGATGGTAAGGATGCGATTCGCGATCTGGTTGAGGGGCGGCCGAACGTCCGGTATTTCCACGTTGCGCGCACGACGATCGGGGCGAAGCGCAACCTTGCGTGTAAACATGCGGCGGGCGAGATCATCGCGCACTGGGATGATGACGACTGGTACTCACCTGATCGATTGCGTTACCAGGTAATGCCGATCATTGCGGGCAAGGCCGATTTGACGGGGCTCGAGAATGCGTTTGTGCTCGAGTTACCACATGGTGAGTTTTGGACCACCGAGCCAGCCTTGCACCAGCGTTTATTCGTCGGCAATGTTCACGGTGGAACGCTCGTTTATCGCAAAGAGCTTTGGACACAGGGGCTGCGATATCCGGAAGTCAATCTCGCGGAAGATGCGGGGCTGCTGGTTCGTGCGACGCGCAAGGGAAAGAGATTAGTGCGTCTGTCGAACCCCGGCGTGTTTGTTTATGTGAGACACGGGCGAAATGCGTGGCAGCAGTTTGCGCCCGGCACGTTCATCGATCCGAAAGGCTGGCAACGCATCTCGCCGCCGTTGCATTTTCCGGTTGCTGTGCTTGAGTTCTATAAAAGCGCCAGTACCGGCAGATAGTTTTAGACAGGATTTACAAGATTTCAAGATTCATCATGATAATTCTGAAAATCCTGTAATCCTGTCTAAGTCTTACTCGCTTCTCAACGCCACGATCGGATCGACGCGTGTGGCGCGACGTGCCGGGATCAAACACGCCAGCAACGCTACAACCAACAACACGATCGACACGCCCGTGAACGTGAGCGGATCCGTCGGCGACACGCCATAAAGCAACCCAACCATCACGCGCGACAACGCGATCACGCCAACTAGACCAAGCGCGAGACCAATCAACGTCATCGTCATTCCCTGTCGCACAACCATGCGCAGCACGTCAGTGCGTTTCGCGCCGAGCGCCATGCGAATGCCGATCTCCTGTGTGCGCCAGCTAACCGAGTAACTCATCACGCCATATAAACCAACAGCCGCGAGCACCAGCGCGACCCCCGCAAAAATTCCGAGCAGCATCATGTTGAATTTTCGTGGAGCGACTGACGTGCTCAACATCTGTTCGAGCGTTTGCGCGCGCCAGATGATCTGTCGCGGGTTGAAAGCCTTCACTTCTGTACGCACCGCCGGTGTCAGTTGCGACGCATCTTCGGTTGTCGATCGAATCACGAGACTCAGGCGACGCTCCGGTTTCTGAACGTACGAGAAATACATCTCCGGCTGCACGTCAGTATCAAGTCCCTTACGTCTGACGTCGTCGACCACACCGACGATCTCGCGCGGTGTTTTGTTCTTGCCGTCAAGAACGATGCGTTTGCCGATCGCGTCTTCGTTTGGAAAGTAAACCTTCGTGAATGCTTTACTGACGACCATTACTGAGGGCGACGTCGCTGTATCGCTGTCAGTAAAAACGCGTCCACGCAAGAGAGCGATGTCCATCGTTCGGAAGTAATCATTGCCGGCGACCGTGTAGTCAGCGACAGCTTCCTCACCTGGTTTGTATGGCTCGCGACCTTCGATTTGAAAACTCACCTCGATGTCGTTTTCAGACAACGGAACGTTGCTCACCACTGAAACATCGCGCACGCCGGGAACCGTCTTCATTCGCGCGATCAGTTGTTGAAATGCAGCTACACGCTCCTCTGTTGTTTTGTACTGTTCTCTGCTCAGCGGAATGTCGAGGGCGAGCACGCCTTTCGGATTGAAGCCTGCGTCGGTTTGAAGTAAGCGCCAGAAGCTGTTGATTAGCAGCCCCGCGCCTGCGAGCAGCATCAACGACAACGCCACTTCAGACACGATCAACGCGCTGCGCATCCGGTTGCGGCCCGTGTAAACGCCACGCCCGGTCTCTTTGAGCATGTTGCCCGGCGCGGGTTTGGAAGCGTGCAGCGCGGGCGCGAGACCAAAGATGATGCCGGTCAACGTCGCGAGTCCGAGCGTGAAGAAGAGCACATAACGATCCACGCCAACGTCGCGTAGCCGCGGCACGTCGGCTGGTCCATAAGCCACGAGCAGATCGGTGCCCCACGTCGCGAGTAACAAACCAAAGGCGGCGCCGGCTAACGCGAGCAGAACGCTTTCCATCAAAAGCTGGCCCGCGATGCGACGACGACTCGCGCCGAGCGCCATGCGAATCGCGATCTCTTTGTGTCGAGAAACGGCGCGCGCGAGTAGCAAGTTGGCAACGTTTGCGCAAGCGATCAGCAGGACGAGACCGACGGCGCCGAGCATGATGAGGAGCGCCGTGCGATAGTCGCGCGTGACGTCTTCATGCATCGACACGGCGTTGAAGATGAGGTTTGTGTTTGAGACTGGTGACGACTGTTCGATTTGCCGAGAGATGAGGTCGAGATCTGCTTTTGCCTGCTCGACTGTTGTGCCGGGTTTGAGTCTGCCGATGACAGGCAGAAATCTGTTTGCGCGTTCGTCGCGGACTTCTTTCGTCATGAACGCGGCGGAGAAGAGTGGCTCCCAGTAATCCTGGTTCTCATCGCTGATGGGAAACTCGAAGCCCGCCGGCATCACGCCAACGACTGTCGTCTTGCCGCCGAGATCGATCTCGCGGCCGATGATATTTGGATCACCGGCGTAACGTCGTTGCCAGAGTGCGTGACTGATCAGGACGACTGATGCTGCGCCGGGCTTGTCTTCGTCGGGAGTAAAGATGCGGCCGAGCTCCGGCTTGACGCCGAGGACGTTGAAATAGTCGTAACTAACCATCGCGCCGAGCAAACGTTCGGGCTCGTTGCCATCGGTCGTGAACGTGCCAGAGCCTTGAAATGTGGCGACGTATTCGAGTGTCGTCGAAGATTTCTGTACGTCGAGGAAGTCAGGCACTGAGAAAGTGCCACGCCCGTCGAGCGTCTGATTGCGCTGCTCGCTCGCGATGTTGACGAGTTGTTTGGGCTGTGGGAACGGAAGCGGCTGCAGCAGGACGGTATTAACCACGGAGAAGATCGCCGTGTTCGCGCCGATCCCAAGCCCGATAGCAATGATCGCCACGGCCGTCAGACTCGGTTTCTTCCATAGCACCCGAGCGGAGTAGACGAGGTTCTTCCAAAGCACGTCCATAGATAATCCTTTGTCTGGCGAAATCCGAACAGAATTGATTGCCTCCGCAGAGTCAAGGCTCGTGCCAGCTTTTATTTGGCGGGAAATTGAATCGATCAGGCGTGAATGTGCCGTATTCGATTTCGCAAATGAGACTCGTCGATCCCATTTTCGATACCTTATTCGTATCTCTTCGATGGAAATGATTGGTGGAGCCGAGGGGGATCGAACCCCTGACCTCATGACTGCCAGTCATGCGCTCTCCCAGCTGAGCTACGGCCCCAGGCAGGTTTGAGCAGACTAACGTAGCGTTTTGGATCAGTCAAGCAACGGCGTTGAATCGTATTGACGATCGACACCATATCAATTCGACGAGGTGGGTAGTAGAAAGAAACGCTTGTCCATGAATTCGTCCACAAAATTAGATCTGAATCCATCAGACACTAATCTTTGCCGTATAGCTTTTGTACCGTGGGAAACTCCGCAGCAAGCTGCGGAAACGTTTGCAGCAAACTTTTCGCGCGTCGCAGCAACGCGAATCGGTCGTTCAGGCCGAGCAGCTTCCAGGCTTCGCTCTTTCGCTCTTCCGTCAAACGCAACGCCCGTTCGATGTAAGAAAACTCCGCCCGCGCGAGCTCCAAACTCAGATCGATTCGGTCGCCGAGAGATGACGCTGCGGGAACCGGGGCCGTTGCCGCCGTCAACAGTTCCAGTGGCAGATCTTCCTTCTCAATGCGCGTGTGTCCATGATAAGTGGCGTAAATATTGGCGCGCTCGAGCACGGCTCTAAGCTCGCGGATGTTTCCGGGCCACTGATAAGCCAGCAACACGCCGGCGGCCTCTTTCGTCACCTCGTCGATGCGCGAACGTCCCTGTTGGCGAAACACATTCAGAAAATGATCGCTTAGCAGCGGAATGTCTTCACGCCGCTCGCGCAAACTCGGCAAGACAATCTCCATGCTTTTTAATCGGAAATATAAATCATCGCGAATGCGACCTTCGACGATCGCGCTCTCCAAGTCGCGATTTGTCGCACAGATGATCTGAACGTCAGTTTGAATCTCGATGCTGCTTCCGACTCGTGAGAACCTGCGTTCTTCCAGGAAGCGCAACAGTTTCAACTGGACGTCGCCGGGAAGATCCCCAATCTCGTCGAAGAAGAGACAGCCACCCTTTGCCTTTTCGATATAGCCGATCCGCCGTTTCGTAGCTCCGGTGAAGGCCCCTATCTCGTGACCGAATAATTCGCTTTCGACGAGGTTGGGATTCAGCGCCGCGATAGCCACCGAAACGAATGGCTCGCTGTGCCGCCAGCCGAGCCGATGAATGGCGTGGGCCACCAACTCTTTTCCCGTGCCGGTTTCGCCTCGAACTAGCACCGTGACGTAGCCATCCTGGGCCACCACGGGAAGCAGTTGTTTTATTTTACCGAGCCGTTCTGATTCGCCGACTATCTCGAGCGGCTCCAAGCGTTCGAGTTGTTCTTCCAGTTGCTCGATCTTCCGCGAGAGGCGCGCACGCTCAAGCGAACTATTCAGTCGTTGGCGCAACTCTTTGAGACCAGCCGGATCCCCTAATAAGTCCGCTTTGTTTATGAAATCCGACGCTCCCAGGCGCATGCACTCGACGGCTATGTCCATGTCGCCGTAGGCACTGGTCATAACGATAGGAATTTCAGAACGGATGGTGAGGAATCGTTTCAATAGTTCCACGCCCGCACGGTTTTGGTCGTCTGTTTCATCCAAACGAATATCGAGCAGGACGACGTCCGGTCCCTCAGAAAAGGCTTGAGTTGCTTCGGCCTCTGTAGCCGCAGTTAAAACAGCAAAGTTCGCCTTCAGCGCCCGTTCGAGCGAGCGTAGGAAAATTCGATCATCGTCAACGATTAGCAGTCGCGGCGCCATGACTGGGATGCCAGTATCACCGGCGGGACATTATGGAGTAAAGGTGGGAGACGAAAATACCGAGGTGAATGAAGCCGACGAGTATTATGAAAAGTGTTACCCAGACCCAGGGTTCACCGGCTTGTTGTACGGCGCCGAAATCATTTGGTGGCTGCATTCCGAAAAAGGCGGAGATAGCGTCTTCCATTCCGTGCATGATCGATGGGCCGGCGTCGACGGTAGCTGACCTCTGATTCGTGTCGCCGCCGTCAGCTAACCTCTGATGCGCGGACCAGGCATAAGCGAGTCCAAATATTAAGAGCCAAGCCGTAATCGCAACGACAAAATTGCGGATCGAGGCTAACAGCGTGTCGACGTAATAGCGAAGAGGACAGACGATCCACCCCAAAGGGCTGTTACGCCTGACCCACAGCCTGCGATTCAGGTCGCGAAGCTTCGTCAACCCGGCCTGTTCTTCGCTGAACTGGTTATGGTTGCGAAAAGTCAGCACCAAATCGCTGATCAATCCGATCTCCGCGTTTAGCTCGGATACTTCTCGCGTTTCTTCCCGAAACCACGAGCCAACGCAATCCATCTCCTCCTCGATTTCAGCAAATCTGCTGGACGTGTCCAGGTTGTACTCGATGCCGTTAAACATCGATTCAGCCAGCACTTCGAGTTGATGTTTCAGCGCGATCGCGTCCAGCGACGTCGTGGGTGTGCGATGTCCCAGATATTCCTGGGCTTCCAATGCCAGCGTAGCGCCGTAGATCGCTTGAGTGACTGAATCGACGTTCCGGCGAACCTGGCTTGCGCGTTTGATAAGGCGTTCCGCAATCACCAGCAAACGGCCCGGCGCGCTATGAGTTCCTTCGGTTTTCTCTGTTTCCGAGATCGCCGGCGGCGGCCAATCAAAGCCGTTGGCCCGCCCGTCGTTCAGCACGAACCTGTCGTGCAACCCTGACTTCTTCCAGAGATCGAACACGCCCGAACCCGGTTTGAACAAGGTCTTTATGTAATATCGTTTATTCTTCGCAAACTTCTCCAGGTAGGCCTCGTTACGAGTCATTGTGTCTCGCTCACTCGGCGTTCGACTGTGTCCACTGGTGATAAAGATGCGATTGGAGACGTCGCGCAGGGCCGGACATTTATTATCTCTCTGGTCGAGTCGCGACATACTTCGACGCCGATCAGCAAAGTTCAGGTAAATGTCTTCGAACGACACAAGAAAGGGATTCTGATTATCATCGCCGAGCAGATTCGTCATCATTTGGTAGGAAGTGACGACGTTGCTGCGGAATCCGAATCGATAAGCAACGTAGGCGTTGAAGTAAGCGTAGTTTTCTTCCTCGTCGATTGTTACAGCCCGCTCCTTGCGCAATGGCAGATAATCAGCCTGAGGCCGCTGGGCCATTTGGCTTCTCAGCTTATTGCGAAAACCGGAGGGATCGAACAGCGGAGAAAAACCTTCTTTTTGTAGTTCGATCAGTTCGTCCAGGCGCTCACAAAAATTCGCCGGCTTCAGGAAGTGGAGATTTCGGATCGCCTCGTCTCTGGGCTCGTACTGTGTGATCAGACCCCATAGTATCTCGGGGAAAGCCAATATCAGCATGCCGACAACGGCAGACCAGTCTCTGGTCCGGTCTATCGGATCCAGTCCTCCTAACGCGTTGAGATTGGGCACCTCGATGAGGCAAATCGAATTGAACAAACCGAACTTGGTCGCGGATGCCTGCTCGCCGGAAGTTTCAAGCCAGTCCGCGAGTTTGCTGAACGTGTGCGGCACCCAATGCGCCCGGCTTTCGTGTCCAGTTCCAACCAGTTGACGCGGAGAAGTCGTGGCCACAACGCCGATCCGCTCTTTGCTATGCAGATATCGCTCGACGCTGTTAGCGAGGTCTTTGTGTTCAGTGATGAGGAATACTTGGGCCATGAAAACGAGGTAGTTACCCGTCTACTTTTCCGACAAGCTCCGCCAAGTGGTTATCCAGCTCCTTGCACCAGGCGCCGAATGTGTTTCCATCGCGAAGCTGCGTTCGCAACTGTACTAACTTTTCCCGGTCCTGCAGACTTTCGAGCACAGCTCTAGCCTGCTTGAACTCGTCATAATCATCGGAGGCGTCCACCTGCTGCTCACGCGATTTCGGCGGCAGCAAATCTTTGATTGCCAACCATGACTCGTCGGCATAGAGTTGTCTTTCACGCACGATATTTTCAACGTTGTCGCTAATCGAGGATTCGCGATAAATCAGACTGCGCGCACGATCCAGCCGTCCTTCGTCAAAGCGATAGGTGTCACGAATCTCCTGAAGGTACAAATCGTCGTAGTTGAATTCACCCCACGCATGCAGGTCTACTGTGACGGGCAGAAACACGTGCGCGAGGCGGTGCTTGAGTGTTGAGAGACGCTGCGCGTAAGTTCGCTTTTGCTGCAGCGCTATATTATCGACTAATCCGTCGAATGATTCTTTATCCGAGCTTTCAAAAAGACTGAGGAGAGATTCAAACACCGGGTTGCGCCGCTCGTGATTAAACTCCGCGCCTGTTTGAAATCTTTCGTTTGTTATCTGCCGCTGGACTTTAACGATGTCGGCGTAACCGGCGTGAGTGGCGAGGTAGATTCTCGCAGCTTTGTAATTCTCCGAATTTGCCAGCGCGATGAGCCATTCGGTGGTCGCTCGGCGGCTATCGATCATCTGATCGTCTTCCGAGTCTTCGTCCGAGTCTGCCTGATGCAAAAGAAGGATCTTGTCGTTGTCAGCATTGGTAACCCTGACTTCACTTTGCGGAAAAGTCTTATCGATGGGCCAAGCGACAGCTTTTTCCCACAGCTCGGAATCACGGTAGGTAACGATTAATGCCACCCTCATGTCGGGTCCTCATGCCGTAGTTAGTCCAGGGTTGGTCTGGCTAAACGGCGGTGTGGCTTACGTTCCATTCTTCGCACTCGCTCTGAGCGTCCAGAGCAGCTCCGCCAATCTAAACTTATCGCCGGCATGCTGTACGAGACACTCGGCCAAATTCGAGTATTCCACCCAGCGTAGATTGTCTTCCCGCGCCTGCTCCGGTTGGCCTCGTCCAGAATCGATCACCATCCAGCGAGCGCGATTCTTTAGCGTTTTCCAAATCGCATCGAAAACCTTTTTGTCTTTTTCTTTCTCTTTTGCGCTGTCGATTATGCCTTGATGAATGATGATGAAGTCGAACACCGGGATACCCTCGGGATCGAGATTCTCGACAAAGCTCGAGAAGTTATCGAGAGCTTTATTAGCGTCCTGTAGAAAGACGCGGCGTTTTTTCCAAACGTCGAACCTGCTGGTACTGCCAGTGTAATTTCGAACGCCCTCGGTCGCTGGGCCATCCTTCTCGAGCCAAACTCTTTCGTCGATCACGGCCACGGAAAGGCCCGCTGTCTCCTTGATCCGCAATCGTTTGTGATTGTCTGCCATTGTGTCGGTCCACTTAGCCGCGTCCTGAATAATCTTCTTGCCTATTTTCGCCCGAACTACGTCTTTGGCCCTTTGCGTGAGCATCTGTTCCACGTTTGAGCCGTGACCAAAACCCTGATGGTAGGCCGCGCTTTGAAACAATATGCTCTTGTCTTGTCCCGCTTTATGATCGAACACCAGCAATTGGGAGGTGGCCAGCTCATCCCAATCTTCTTGATTTCCTTCTTCGGCGATGGTGTTGGCGTGCCGGCGATCCCGCACGAAAATTTTGTAACCGCCCCACCAGCGATTCGTCCAGCAAGTCCATAGTGTTTCCATCAGCAGACCCGGGTCTGCCGGCAACTTTGCGGGAGCAAATCCGAGAGTGCGTAAAAGCTGCGGCCGTCCGGCGGGGATCTCTGCTTCAGTGCAGTCTCTGATCAAAACCCGTGGTGGCAGGAAGTTTAAGTTTTTCCACAACCAGTTCCACTCTTCTGAGTTTCGCGGTTTCGGCAGCACGATGAACGTGTGTCGCGGCCGCATTCCACCAGCGATTTCCTTCAGGAATTTTTTCAACGAAGAGAAGTCGATGCCGGCGAGACGGAGTTTTTCTTCGTCGGCAACTGGTTCGTCGGTGACTATTTGTGCTTGTTTTGGCCGTAGCAGGTAGAGCGTGTACGCGAGATGTTTCGCCGTTTCTTGCTTGCGTCCGTTTCGGCTCTCGAGTGATACCTGAAGGATTGGCGGTTCTTCGGGCTTTTTGCTCGTGCTCCACTCCTCGAATTTTGCGTCGATCTCATCCTGCTTCACCATTCGCAGGTAAGCAGCGCAGATTTTGATCTCTTTCATGCCCCAGTTTTTGGGCTTTACCACACCGGTAATGGGATCTGTCAGGTACTCACTGAGAAAGGTATTCAGCTTTGCTACTGCCGTGTTCGGAAACGCATCCGAGGTTGCACTTTCCAGTTGGTCGATGATTTGGACTTTGTAAAAATCCTTGACCCAGCCGCGTCCGCCGTCGTCCCATTCGTCATGGACCACGATCGCGAATCTCAATTTGCCGTCGCCATCAATGTCCTTGATTTTTGTGAGTTGGGCTGGATCGCCGTACTTCGCGGTGTTGCGCACAATATTTTCGAGAATCGTGTAGAACGCCTGCGCGCCAATCTCGCCATGCGGAATGTCGAGTAAAGGAGGATCCTTCCTATCCTCGCCGTATGTTTTCTCAATCAAGGGTTCAAAGTCAGGACCGTTTTCGGTTCCCTGGTGCGAACGTACGATGTTCTTTATGAGGCAGTATTGCTTGGTAAAACCGTCGATCAAAGAGTCGAAATCCGTGAGCAAACACCACGAAGGGGCAGAGGTGGCTACCTGAGCAATGAAGTCCATGCGCTTTTGCAGGTAGCTCAGGAATGGCGATACCTTGTCGTTGATCGTGCTAACCATAGCGGGAAAGAACCTTGTTATCTCGACTTGAGTTGTTGCGATAAATGCCAGAGCACGTGCGAGCCAATGTTGTGAGACATGTTCCGCGACATGATCGCAGCAATGGCAGACCGCAGCGAGAATCTTCGGCGCTGCTCGTCTATCTCGCGGAGATGGAACGGAGCCATGATCCCTTCCGCAAACGGTTGCAGAATCGGCTCCAGATCATCTGAAACTCGCAAGTGCTTTTCCGAGTTTATTGAAATAATTCCAACCACGTTTTTTCTAGCCGAGGGAACCATGACAGGCATGAACGTGATGTGCCGAATGCCACTCTCGGGCTTCGTGAACAGTGAAAAAATTGCGGCTTCGAGTGTCTCCGATATCGCTGTCATTTTTGACCGCAAGGGAACGCCGCCGTAATGGGTGACCTTCGTTTCCGTCTCGAATACATTTACGAGCTGCTCAACCAACTCGGGCGTCACTTCGAGGGCGGCGACCTCGATCAAAGGGGTTTGTTTACGCGTCGCCTTTCGGTTTGCATAAACCTGGTCCTCGCCCCTGGCCGGTAGATTCTGGTTCGAGAAGTGAAACCAAACTTCCTGATCTGTATCCGCCAGGAGCTTCGTAAAACTAAACTCTCTCAGCGCCTGGCTAAATCTGTTGGATTGGAATTCGTCGTTCAGAAAGGCGGTGACTTTCTCGTCCATCCCGCCCACTCCGCCGGCGCTGAACACCAACGGATTACGAGCGCCTTCCGCGTAAGACCAGCGGCCCACACTTATGTACGCTGGAGTCTTCAGACGCTGGAACAGCGGATCCAGTGCGGCGGCGTAGTAAGCATCTTCTTCTCTGATAACGCCCTTTTCCTTACTCTCAGCGGTTGTGCTTGACAAGTCAGTAACCCTCTCATTGATGAGGTATGGTTAGCACTGCAAACGATTTAAAACTTCGGTTGCGATTTCGAAAGTCGAGTATCGTCCGCCAGCGTCATGCCCGACAATGCCGGCGCTTTCCGCTGCCGTTATGGCATCATCCATCACTGCACCAAATTGTGGCTCGTCGAGATGCTCTTCGACGAAACCAGCAACGGCGCGCAATGTTGCCAACGGATTGACTAACTGTTTCCCGCCGAGGTTGTCAGCCGAACCGTGCACCGTTTGATATTCCACCAGGCCCGTAAGCTCGGGATGCAGGTAAACGTTTCGTGAATAGAGCGTGTTTCGCGTTCCCAGTCCGAGCTGAAGGATGAGCACCTCGTGGAGAATATCCCCGATTTCATTCCCGGCGATGAGCAGCAGATCCGGTCCGCTGCCGGTGGACAAATACTCCTCGAGCACTTGCGTCGCGTGATTGGGCTGAAAAACCTTCGCACCGGGAATCGACTCCTGCGCCCACTTTTCAATAACGTTTGCGAAGAGATGATGTTTATAGATCGCCCAAATTTCAAACTCAGAACGCAGCGTTCCGGCCGCTTCCGCAAGAGAATGGCGCGCCAGCGTCTGAAAATTATCTCGTGAGAAGGAGCCGGAAAACCTAATCGTGTCGGTGTCGATTTCACAATAGTCGTTTGCATAAAAACCCTGCATTTCGTCGCGAACGAACAGAATGTTCTTTTCCGCGAGCGGAACCAAAGCCGTCTTCACTGCCTTGCCGAGAGCTCTAAACCGGTAAAGTGTTTCCGCATTCAAGGCCGTCCTAAAGATGGCTCGACCGCCCGACAAATAAAAATCCCTGTAGAACTGCGTCAACTGGACCACGTCTTCTTCAACTGCTTGCTCGATCTCGCCAATTTGCGCGTTGAGCAGGCCGTGGTACGACCTGAACTCATGTTCACAATCGATTACTTCCACCTCTCGGCCGAGTTTCTCAGCGATCATTCGAACAGCGTGTTTGAAGACCTCCATTAACTCCCGGCCAGTCCCGCTACCCGTAATTATTCCAACTCGTGTCACCACCGGATTTTCTGTTGCCTATTGAGCGTCGGAGACGACTGTATTGATACCGCCACTCGTTTTCTTGACCACAAACTGCAGCGTCGAATCCCCGGTCGGCGTGATGCCGATTGTGCCCATCGCACCGCGGTAGTCTTTAACTTCCAACAATCCATCACGGACCGACGCAAACGTAAACACCTTTTTTGTTTCCGCCACGCGATCGAGCAGGTGAATTATGTCGTAAGAGTACCCGGCATAACTCGACGGCGCTCTCCCGTATCTCGCCCTAAACTTTTTTTCAAACTCCGGCGAAATTTTTCCATCCACGAAATAAACTTCCTCGCCGGCGCTGCCGACTTGCTCCTGTGTGTTGGGCAGGCCCATGGTCATGTCAGCCGTAATCAGGGCCGCTACGTTCTGTTCCCTGAACTGCCGTACTGCAACGCCGTATGCTGGACCGTACCCGCTCAGGTAAATGACGTCCGGCGCCGGATTCAAGCTTTTCAATTTACTAATCTGCGGCCTGAAATCCGTTTCCTGTAGTTCGTAACTTTCCGAAAACACAACTTTGCCGCCCAAGCGTTCCAACTCTTTGCGATAAGCGTCCAAACTGACTCGCCCGAAGTCGTCGTTTACGTAAAACACCGCCGCGATCTTCGAGTTAAGCTTGCTGGCGCTGTAACGAGCCATGACTCCAGCCATTCCAGAAGCCTCCGGGTAAACGCGAAACGTGTGTTCGCCGTCCGTGATGTCCGGAATGGCCACGGCGATGTAAATCTGTGCCGTGTCTGATTGGGCGGCCAGCGGAGCTAACGCTCTGGCTACGGAGCTCAACGCAACCATTACTACCGGTGGATGCTCGGTGGAGACGAGCTTATTGTAAACAGTTACCCCTTCATGCGGAAGATTTTTGCTATCTTCATAAAGGATTTTGACCTGTTTGCCTCGCCTCGCATTGATCTCCTCGACTGCCAGGTCGCTACCTTCCTGGATGTATTGCGCAAAAACCGCACCCGGTCCGGTCTGTGGAAGAATCGCTCCAATCTTTATGACATTACTGCTTGTTTCATTTCGCATAAATGAGCGAACGGCGAGTGCCGACAGGGCTGCGAGGGTAATGAGCGTCAGGAGAATCGGCCATTTTACCTCGAGTGGTAATTTCCTCAATTTGGCGCGGAAAGATTGCGAGCGTGGTTCGGTTGTTTTCTTCATGAATAAATGTCGAACGTCAAACTGGCTTTGCACGACCCTTCTAACGTTAGTCACGAAAGAGCGAGGGCCGCAGTGTCAGACCAGAACAGCGAGTCCAGCACCTCTTGCGAAAGCATCTTCTGCGGGTCTTTGGTGTCGGCTGTGATTCGGCCGTCAACCAAAACCGCCACCCGATCGGCAAAATTTATCGCGGCCGCAAGGTGCTGCTCCACCAGCAGAATCGCCGCCTCGCGCTGTTTTTGATACTCCCTGAGGAGCGCGAAAATGTCTTGTACCAGTGCGGGCGCGAGACCGGCCGAGGGCTCATCAAGTAGCAAGGTTGCTGGTCGGGCCACCATCACGATGGCAATGGCGAGCCGTTGCCGCTGACCCATAGACAGGATGGCGGCCGGTTTTTTTAAATCATCGGTGAGCTGGAATAGTTCGACGGTTTCGGCGATGGCGCCAGGACGCTCACGGCGCGGCAGTACCGAGGCTCCCATCGCCAGGTTTTCGCCCACCGTCAAACTCGGAAAAGTCTTGCCACCCTGCATCAAATAACCGATGCCCAGGTGTGCCCGTTCATAAGGTTGCAGCAAACTGATGTCGTAGTCGTCCAACAAGATTTTGCCGCTATCGAGCTTCACAAACCCGGCAATCATCTTCAACAGTGTCGACTTGCCCGCACCATTCGGGCCGATGATTGCAAGGCTTTGGCCTTCTCTAACTGAGAGCGACACGCCGCAAATCGTTTGACGATTACCGTAAGAGCCCCGAACACCCTGCAAGCGAAGGTAAATCCTCATACAGCGTGGGCTCCCAAATAAACGTGCTTCACGTGCGATTCTTCTAATATTGCTTCCGGTAACCCGGACAAGGTCACACGTCCCCACTCCATGAAATGAACTACGTCGACAAACTGGCTCACGATGTTCATGTTGTGCTCGATGACGACCACCGTATTACCTGCGGCCGCGACCCCGCGAAGTATTCCCAATATCTTCTCCGCCGTTCTGGGAGTCACGCCGGCCGTGGGTTCATCAAGCAGCAGCACGCGCGGTCTTGAGGCGAGCAGCCGAGCAACCGCGAGTAATTTCTGCTGCCCGTAAGACAATTCGCGCGCTCGTCGACCAGCGTCATCCAGGAGACCAACTGTTTTGAGCAACGCATTCGCTTGTTTGTTCAGAAGGAATTCCTGCCGTCCGACCGCCGGTCGAGCAAACAGAGACCACATGGCGCTCTCACCGGCTTGTCCGGGGAACGCCAACATGACGTTGTCTCTTACAGATAAGTTTTGGAACACTCGCGCGTCCTGAAACATCCGGCCTACTCCGGCTTTTGCTACCTGCCACGGGTTCTTGCGTGAGAGATTGACGCCGTCACATAAAATTTCGCCTTCGTCTGGCCTTATCTGTCCACCAATTAAATTGAAGAGCGTCGTCTTGCCTGCGCCATTTGGGCCAATCAACGCCGCGATCTTCCCTTCTTCAAACTCCAGGGAAATATTATTGACGGCCGACACTCCGCCGAATCTCTTCGTCACACGATAGAGGTAAAGGCAACTCATTGATACTTGTACTCGCCTGCCAATCCTTGTGGTCTGAATCGCATGATGATGATGACTGCCAGGCTATAGATCACGAGTCTCAGATTGGGGCCGATACTTTCAGGCACACCCAAAAACCGCAGCACTTCCGGAAACAATACCAACAGGAAAGTTCCTACCACTGGGCCCAAAGTGTTCCCCGCGCCGCCCACGATGATGATCGAGAGAATGAAAACCGATTCGGTTAGACCGAACATGGTCGGGTCGATGTAGCGCAAGTAGCCGGCAAAAACTGCGCCGGCAAAGGCCGCAAACCCAGCCGCGATGGCGAACGCGGTCACCTTGAACAGCCGAATATTTTTTCCCAGCGAGGCCGCAGCTAATTCGTCTTCACGGATGGCTTTCAACACGCGGCCAAACGGCGAAGCGCCCAGGAAGTAGAGCAGTAATCCCGATAGCACCGCGGCACTCAACGACAGCAGTAGATATTCGTGCGGTGTATCCAGTATCCAACTGAATATATGCGGACTCCGAATGCCCGCAATTCCGAATGGTCCAGACGTCACTTCCACCCAGTTGTACAGAACGAAGAAAACGATTGTTTGAAAGCCAAGCGACGCGAGCACAAAATAGTCGCCGCGCAGCCGCAACGATGGAAAGGAGATCAAGCAGCTTAAGATTATGGTACCCGCCACGCCAATCGCGACGCACAGAAAAAATGGGAGGGTCGTATTTGTTACCAGCAACGTGGAGATGTAAGCTCCGACGCCGAAGAAAGCAGCGTGGCACAACGAAAGCAGCCCGGTATAACCAACCAGCAGATTCAACGAGAGAGACAGGATCGCGTAGATCGCCATCATGTTTGCCACGTGCAGTGAATATTTCACGCGCTCTCCTCCACGCGACGGGTACGGGCAAAAATTCCTTCCGGCCGCAAGAGCAGGAAAAGTATGAGCAGCAGGAAGGTTACCGACTCTTCCCAGCGACCCGCGAACTCCCAAACAGCAAACGCGTGTAGCACACCGATCACAAATGCTCCGACAATGGCTGCTTCAAAGGCTCTACCGCCGGCGATGATCACCGCGACAGCGCCACTCACAAACATGAGTAACCCTGAGTTAGGATTCGCACCGACGTCCAAACCCTGTAGCACCGCCGCCACGCCCGCCAGCGCGGACCCCAACGCAAATACCAGCCACCGCAAAAATCTTGGATTCACTCCTAACGCCGACAACAAATCGACGTCGTCACGCAGAGCACGAATCATTCGACCAGCTTTTGTCAGTCGTAATGCGAGGGATGCAGAAGTCAGAATCGCGACCGCGAAAAGAATGGTATTAACTTGCAGCCGCGACAGCAGCACGTTTCCAAAAACGTAGGTGCTTTGAATCTCCGGATTGAGCACTTTGATTTCGTTGCCGTAGACCATGATCAACAAGTTCACGATGGTCATGTAAGTGGCTAACGAGCTCAGCAGCAGTAACAGCGACGATTTTTTCCGAACCAGCGGTTGATAGACGACTTCGTCGATTCCTACACCCAACAAAGCCGTAAGCGCGAGGCTGAACAAGATCGCAACCCACGTTGGCACGGCTAATTTGGTTTGCAGCGAATACAGGACATAAATGGAGAATGTATAAACCGCGCCATGTGCGAAGTGGAAAATACGCGTCGTGTTGTAGATCAAGGCAAAGCCGAACGCGACCAGCGCGTACGAACATCCGGTTACAATGCCATTGGCGACTATTTGATCGATCACTTTCTTTCTTAGACAGGCAATAGGAATTCGGGCCGGCAACGAGGATGCAATCAATGGGCCAGCCGCCGGAGATGCTTGTTTATGAGGAAAGCGTAGTTAAGCCTTCATTGAAACTCAACAAGCGTGACTGAAACGTCACTTAGGTGATGGTTCACTCACGCGATTTGGGCGAGGTACCTTGTGTCGCTGTGACGTGCACCGCGGATGAGCACGTTGGAGTCAGTCATTGCGCGATAGCGCAAACATGGTTGCGCTGCGCCGCTACGTCGCGCGCGTCGCCGATTAGCACTGGCTGGTGATCGAAAGACCTGATCGGCGCTTCCTGATGTAGTGTGGCTTTTGCCTCACAAGTGAGGATCCATTGTTGGACAGTCCAAGTGCGCTTTGAGGCAAGCAACCGCGTACTCGTGCGCACGACTCACATCGGCTTCAGACGCTCCGTGTCGAATGCGTAGGCAACCTGTCCGGCCGTCAATACGAGCAGGCGCTTCCCGTCTAAACTGAAGCGTGTAAATGCGGCGGGCGTTTTAAACCGCAAGCGCGTTATAGGATTTCCGGTGGCCAGATCGTAGATCGTCAGCTCGCCTGGATAATTCTGCACAGCGATCTGGTGGCCTTTCGGATTCAGCGCCGCGTTCGCCCCAAAAAATCTGTGCCGCAGCTCGCCGTCCGTGATCGAATAAACCAGGACGCGGTTGTTGTCGTCGCGCAAGACAAGCCAGTTGCCTTCAGAGAAACCCGTCTCGATATCAAATGAACCTTTGCCGGTCTCCAGTAATAGACTCCCGACCGACTTGTTCTGAAAGGCGTCGATGATTTCAAGAACATAGTCGTCGTCTTTGTTGCCCATCTGGCGCGAGCGTTCCACCAGCGCCGGGTCTTCCTTCAAGCGGGCCTTACCTGCCTCGCTGCCCAGGCCCCAGTACAAAATCATCCGGCCGGAGAAATCGTCGAAGAAGTAGCCAGGCGCTTCCTTCGGAAAGTCTTTGCTCCAAACAACCGCATTCTTGACGATGTCGTGCAATTCGAATCGCACTTCGCGGTTCAGCGGTTCATTACCTTCCTCAGCCTCACCATCGTCCGATCCCTCTTTTTTCTTCTCTTTGGCTTTATTGGTTTTGAGACTCTTGCGAACCAGCATGAAGCGACCATACTGTCGCGCACCTCGCTCAGGTATCTGACGCACTATATTGACGTCGCTCGTTCTCCCGTCGAGGAGGACTAGACTGTGATTCTCCGGTTCAAGCTTTGGAAAATCGCCAATCGCGGTTCCATTAGCGGCGACGAGGGCGCCACGGAAACCTCGCACGTGCAGCTTGCGCTGGCCGGTGTTCAAGTCCCACAGGGCGCCGCGAGTTTTCGACGAAACTGCAAGCCATTGCATGTTGTCGGAAACATTCGCGGTATAAATGCGATTCATCGAGCCCACCGGGATCTCCACTGAGCCTTTTGAGATAGTGCGAAGAGTTTTCGTCTCAGCGATAAACTGCGCGGTAGAAAGACCGACGTTCCCTGACACGAGGTTGGAGATAAGCACGTCGTTCCAGAGCGCAACGTTAGAATTGTTAAAACCGCCGATCGTCTCACCCCTCTCCAGGTCAAAAAACGCAACGGTGTTATTCGAATACTTGACGATAACGTAGTTGGGATTTGCGGTAAGGGTCATCTCCATGGCAGACAAGCGAAACTTCGCGAGCCTCCTGCCCTCAGGAAATGTGAATATGCCGGAGTCGTCACTGCTCGTCGGCATGGTCGCAAGGATTTTGGTCGGGCTGAGGAAAATGAAAGCGCTTCGGGTCGCCTTTTTCAGATCGCTGCTCGTTGACATTTGCTTGCGCGTCGTGAGATCGAGCGCCAAAGCATCGGTCTCCAGAATGGAGACTGAGTCGACGATAATCCGGAAGCGAAACTTGTTTGAACGCGCGGCGAGCAGATAGTGCGAGTCTTGAGAAAATTGAAGGTTGAAGAAGGTGTTCTCGTGCGAAGTATTTTCGTCGTCATCTCGAAGCGCCCACATTACGAGCTCGAAGATATTTAGTTTAGCGAACTCCTTCTTTTGAAAAATTCTCTTTCCTGTTTCTGTCTCAATCACGCTCAAACCCAGGTCGTAATCTACGCAGGCCAGGTATTTACCGTCAGACGAAAACATCTGTTCCCAACAGTCGCGCCTGATCACCAATTCGCGGACCTCGACCGGTTTGGCGTCAGCGATACTCCATTTTTCAAACCGCAATGAGTCGGTACCAAACATGACGAACTTGCCGTCGGTAGTAAAGGATGCGGGACGAGCATCGGTCGTAGGTATCTGAAAAGCTACTTTCAACGGCTCGCGTTGGACCAGAGTGATCGCAAAATCGTCCTGAGTCAGGAAATACTTACCGTCGTTCGCTATGGCAACGTGCCAGATGTCGCTCTTGAGCTGTGGCGAGAGTTCCTTTTTCCACATTAGACCAGGCAGCTCTTCAGCGACCTGGGCCTGACGAAACGAAACCACTTCAGCCTGCCAGTTTAGATACTGCTGCGAGGCGTTGGTGCTGCGGTTCTCGCGGCAAGCCGGCGGCAGCAATTCCGTGGCTTTGATCATCTCGCGCAGTCGTTTATCGGTGGGAGTCGAGCCGCCGAAGATGTTTGTGAACCAGTTCCCTGACTTGGCTTTCGCTTCCGTAAGCCGCGCAAAGAATTCTGAAAACGCGTTTGGGTCGTAGCCGGCTGACACCATTGCAAACAGGCCGATGCGATCTGCTTCGAGCTGTTGGGCCGACTCGTGTCCCGAAGGCCGCGAAACGCTCTTCGTGCGCTCTCGTTCGATCAACAGGTTGAATTTTTCAGTTATGTCCTTGCGATCGCTAAGTTGAGTAACGTTGAGGATCTTTTTGAAAAGCTCCGACATGTCGCTGGCAGCGTGACGCACCGCGGCGTGGCCCAATTCGTGCGCCATCACGCCTGCCAATTCGTCTTCCGTCTTAGTAAAAGCGATTAGTTTCCGGGAAATGAAAACGTATCCGCCGGGCGTGTTGAATGCATTAGCGTCGGGGATGTCAATGATGAAGAACTGAAACTTCAGTCCCGTGGTTGGCAGGTGACGGACCAGCCGTTCACCGATTTCCCTCACATATGCGAGTAGCTTTTCGTCCTGAATGTAGCGAGTTTCGCTGGCCATCCGTTGAGCGTTCAGCTCGCCGAGGATCATCTCCTGTTCGGGAGAGAAGATGTTGTAGTTCTGGGAATTTGCCGTTATCGCCGGTGGTTTGCAGTCCTGAGCGGAAGCAGTAACACAGGCGAGAGTAAGGCAAAAGAACAGGAAGAGGGGGAAAGTAAGTTTTCTGGACAAGGTAGATTCTCTCTTAACTAAGCAGATTGAGGACTTCATCCGTCATCGAAACCGCTATGGAGCTGGCGGTTATGAATGCGGAATTGCAGCTTAGCTTAGAGTATGAAGAGGATCAACACATTTCAAAACAGTAGTGCCTTAGTTTAAAATTTGCATGACTACGCCGAAGGCGTTCGCCAATTTGAGCCCAGGGTTGGAGCTTGCGACAACCCTGGGGGACCAGACAACGGCGTTCAAACCCTGAAAAGGGTTCGGAGGTTGGCGAACCCTTTCAAGGTTTGAACGCTTTCTATGTAACGGACCCAGGGTTCTCGTTCCTCGAACCCTGGGCTCAAATTAGCGAACGCCTTCGGCGTAATTTGTGCAGAGCCGTTAACGGCGGAGAAAGGCGTAGCGATCTTTCTTGACTACTTCCCAGAGAGCGAGTGCGTTTTTGTAAATTCCTTCTTCCTGCGATCCGCTTGTGTTCAGTTCATTTCTTCGCTCGTGGAGGATGTGGCGCAGAATGTTGAAGCAGGTCGTCGCCTGGCCACACGCGATCAAGTTTCTGAGTTCCTCGGCATCATTGATCCATAACGTGGTCTCCATCAGTTCGGCACGCTTGGCGAGCTCGCGAAGTTCTTCGGTCGGCGCCAGTTCATTGACGATTGCTTTCGGAAACTTCGTGGTGTCGTCGAGATCGTAGATCAAATTCGTAACTTCGCGGCCGAGATAACTCGGATGCACCTTGATATCTTTATAAACGAGCGCGCGTATGCGCTTCAAAAACACTGACGACGTCAACGCGATGAGCGACTTCGCACGCCCGCTGATGAGATCGATCAACTCGGGCACGGTCAAGCGTTTCAGGAATGGCCAAAGTTCGAGCGTCGTCATTTCCGATACGCGTTTTTGCGCTTCCCGATACTGGCCACGAATCCAGATCAAGCCCCCAGCCAGCACACTCGAAAGCACTACCGGCACGCCGTAAAGGAAGAGCTGCACCCAGTGAAAACCTCCGTTGAATGCAGCTATCAACCACGCCGCAATCAGAATCACGGTCGTGATGCACGCAATGATGAAAACTAACCACGCCAGTTTCACCAGCAGACTAACTGTCAGCAAGCCACGTTTCTTTTGCGGCGCAAACTCGAAGAGCGAAGGATCGCGCTGGCTTGTGTCAGAAACTATCAACAGTCCGATCTGGTATTGATCGCCGCCACGTTCGTACGCACGCACGATGCTATCGATGCCTTGATTGTCGTAGATGCCGCCATCCATCAACGGCACACACTCGTTGAACGAGTCGCCCAGCGCTGCGCGAATCTCGTCGAGACTTCGCGGCCACAGAAAATCGTCAGGGAAGCGAAACGGTTCGAATGCTGACGGAAAACACGATGACGCTGCGGCGATATCCGCAAGGCGTATTTGTTCGGCGACGTCTCTTTTAATGGCGAGATTTCCGTTACCGATGCGTGCCTTTGAGCTCGCGCTTCGTTGGAAGCGAAAGTAGTTTGCAGTGCGAAATTCAGTGGCGTTAAATGAGGCTTCGCGAAGGTGAGAAGTTTGATCGTTGAGCAGCCGGCCGAACGTACTGTCACCCAGCATGTTTGCTGACGCGTAAACCTGAGCCGCACTGCGAATGAGGCTCGGCATCTGTCCGGCAAACGGCGAGCGTGCCGGCGGTTTGAGTCCCGTAAGACCATCTCGAATAACGTTGGTGCTTGTCAGGAAGTCGAAAAAACCGCGATAGAAATCCTCAAAGCTTGTGCCCTCGGTGACGCTCAACGCGTACTTCAATCCGGTCAGCGTGCCGCCCGAAACAGTTGATAACACGTGAACAGACTGAAGCAGGTTCAAACGATGAAGCATATCGAGCGTGCCGAGATGAAAGGCCGCCGCGCGATAGCCACCGCCGGACAATGAAAGCGCGATCTCGTCAAATGGTCGCGTGTTGTTGGGATTTGCGGATACCGTGACGGCCTGGTCCATAAGCGATTCCTCAAGTTTAACTAACCATAAATGGCAACTGGTTCGACTGTTGTTTCTGCACCATCACGCCGATTGAGATTGGCTGGTTTGGCGTCCAGGGTTTACCGTTCGGATGCTTTGGCGGAATATTAAATTTGATCTCGTTGCTCGTCCAGATCGAAGCGTCAATCGGCATATTATCGATCGTGCCCTTATCAGGCGTCGGGCCGAAAAACGTTCCCTTTATTGTCACCTCTGCGTTTAATGGGCCGGAAAGCGGATCAAGTTACTAATGAAAGGGTCGATCGTGAGTGGTAGCTGGTTTGTAGTTCGGCCTTTCACGAACAACGCGATCCTGACGGTCTGTCCGCCGATCCAATCACCACCGTTGGGATTCTTATCCGGCAGCTTGAATTTCACACGTTCGTTGGACCACTCGAGTGGCGGATCGATTATCTCTTTCTCGTTGAGTGTGATGCGGCTACCGTTTTGAATAACGCCGAACGCGACTCCTGTAAGCGTAACAACCGGGAAAGTTAAACTCCGATCCACTGAAATAGCTGTGCCGTGTTGGATGGATCGGTGTTTCGTATTCCGATCTATATGGCGAATTCCAATTTTTCATTTCACGCCAGCGACGACACTGCAAAGTAAACACCTACGAATTTGTGGTCCAATCTCCACGATTTTGCTGCGTATGTCTTTAGAGGATTTAAATATTGAACGCGAGTCATCCCAACAGCACTTCGCCGCATCATAGGCGTCGTTCGTAAAGTTGTACCTCGCTTTAACTCAGCTCAAACCCCAAAGGAGATCACTCAATGCGAGATAAGACAGAATCACCCAACCTCGAAAGCTCGGAGTCTAGCCTGCCGTTCTTCGCGCGTTTCCTCGAAGGCCAGGACACGTCAACGAATTCCTTCATGACGCTCAAATACCCGTCCGATCGGGATGAGATCGAATGGAATCCGGTGATCGACGACAATAGATAAAAGCCATCGCGAAAAACCCGGCCCTCGTTGGAGCAGTCGCGCATTGCTAAACGCGGGCCGGACCTTTGAACACCTCAGATTCATGCGCGACGTTGTTCTACTACTGACACACAGCGGCGACTTTTACACCGTCGATCTTGTCGCACAAGCTCTCGCACGAAGAGGCGGCCGTGCCATTCGCTTCAACACAGATCTCTTTCCATCACTAGTCAAACTCTCGGCTCGCGCAGGCGACGAACGCGCCGCACATCTCGTTACTGAAACGGGAGAAGAGACTGATGCCGATGAAGTGCGCGCCGTCTGGGCGCGCAAGATCTGGTCACCTCGTATGGCTGATGATCTTGATGAACGTTATCGTTCGATGTGCGTCAGCGAGTCTGCCGCGGCGCTCGAAGGCTTTCTCGACGCGCTCCATAACGTTCTCTGTGTCAATGATCTTGATCGCCAACGCAACGCCGAGAACAAACAACGACAACTTCGGCTCGCCACGCACGCCGGTTTGCGCGTACCACGTACACTTGTCACGAACGACGCCGCGGCAGCTCGAAAGTTTTTCGCAGAAACACAAGGTCAAATGGTAGCGAAGCTTCTTCGCCCAATCGCAGTCAGCATGGATGCTGATAAACCGTTCGTTTACACGAACCGTGTACGCGAAGGAGACCTGGTCCAGGCCGAGGCACTTCGTCATAGCCCGATGGTCTTCCAGGAGTTGATTCCGAAAGCGTACGAGTTGCGCGTTGCTTATGTCGCAGGTGAAGCATTCGCAGGTGCGCTTGATGCAACTGGCACATCACGCGGACATACGGATTGGCGTCGCGCTGCACCCGATGAGTGTCGCTGGCAGAAAGCCCAACTGCCGACGGAAGTTGTGACCAGCTTGCAAGCATTGATGTCTGATCTCGGCCTCGTCTTTGGCGCTGTTGATTTGATCTGCACTCCAGCGGGCGAGCACGTGTTTCTCGAAGTGAATCCCGGCGGCGAATGGGGCATGCTCGAACGCGACCTCGGTCTTCCCATTTCGGAAGCCATTGCCACAGCTCTACTCGAATAGTTATGTCGATTCTCATCATCACACACAGCACCGATAACGAGAGCGTTGCGCGAGTGAGTGAAACCATCGCGCGCAAGGGTGGCCACACGATTCGCTTAGACACCGATCGTTATCCGGCAGACGTGCGTCTCACGGCTTACTACGCGTCGGGTGAAGAGCGTCTCACGCTCACGAATGAAGAGGGCGAGTTTGATCTGCGCGAGGTTAGCGCCGTCTGGCACCGCCGCATCAGCTTTGGCGCGCGACTCCCAAAGACACTCGACAAGCAACTGCGTCATGCGTCGCTTGGCGAAACGAGCGCGGCAGCGCACGGCATGCTCGCGAGTCTCAAAGCCTTTCGCATGGACCACCTGCACCACATCCGTCACGCGGAGAACAAACAGCTACAGCTACAAGTCGCTCGTGAGCTCGGGCTCGACATACCGCGCACGCTGACGACGAACGATCCCGGAACCGTACGTGCTTTTGCCGAGAGTTGTGAGAACGGGATCGTGACGAAGATGCTCTCTTCGTTCGCGATCTACGACGAAGGAAAAGAACTCGTCGTCTTTACCAATCCCGTGAAGCCCGAAGACCTCGAGGATCTCTCTGGTTTAAGTCTCTGCCCCGCTACTTTTCAGGAGTCGCTTCCCAAGTCGCTCGGGATTCGTGTCACGGCCGTGGGCCAACGCGTCATGTCTGCCGCTGTTGATTCACAAGTTTCCGCACGCGCCACTCACGACTGGCGCCGCGACGGTCTCCGCATGATTCAAGACTGGCAGCCATACCAACTTCCGCTCGAGATCGAAGAAAAAATCCTGCGCCTGATGGATTACTTCTCCCTGAACTACGGCGCCATCGACATCATCCTGACACCTGCCGGCAAACACGTCTTCCTTGAGCTCAATCCCTGCGGTGAATTCTTCTGGCTCGAACGCTCTCCAGGCCTCCCCATCTCCGAGGCAATCGCCGATGTTCTCCTCGGCAACTAAATTTAGCCACAAAGAAGCACAAAAAGAGCTAATGCGGCAGGAATGGCGTTAGCTTCTTCACGATCACTTGCTGACAAACACCGCAGAAGGGGCGATTTAGATTTCGCATCCGGCAGTCGAACTCCGGACGGTAAACACCACAGTGGAAATAATCCCCGCCCTCGAAAAGTCCGATCGTTCCCGCGGCCACGGGAGAAGGCTGAGGATCGCAGTTCGCACAGTTCGCATTGCTGGTTGTCGGTACGGGCGTTGCCGCAAGGATTAAGTCGCGCCACTTTGTCGTGGCGCGGTTTTTGTTGGTGGTGATGTTGGGTTGACTCGGCTCGGATCTCGAATGCTTGTCGTGCCCCTTGTCTGTTGCGCAACCACTGAAGTACTCATATTCATCAGCGAGACCGAAAGCGGTGTGGCCCATTTCATGTATCGCAATCTCCACAGAGCCCGACGCCTTTGAAAAAGTCGCCACCGGTCCGCCTGATCCTCCAGAGATCGGACTGTTGACCGCTAAAAACGCCATGTGCCATTGCGGCACTTGTTTGCTGACGACTTTTGTTACGCGGCCGTTGTTTGCAATCAGCAGACGACGAATCCCGTTCGAGCAAAACGATGCATCGAAGAAAGTCTTCGGCTTCGCACCTGTGCCACCGCACTTCTTTGGATCTTTTGCGCCACTCTCGGTCGACGCAACATCGACACGATAGATGTTGATTGCGGCCCGGAGACGATTGAATGGGGCGGCTGCCAATAAGGCCTCGGCAAAGTTTTGCGCGTCGATGGCAAATTGGTCCATCTCATTACTGCGATAACCTTCGGACACGATGACGGCGTTCCAGCGCTGTTCCGGCGGTCCAGCGTCAACGATCTTCATCACTCTAAGGACTTCTCCATTTGCCATGACGGGCTCCTTTATTTCTTGAGCTTCAAACGCAGAATCTCTTCGGCCGGCGCACTGGCGAGTGCACTTACTCCCTTGGTTGGTCCTTTTGTCGCGGGCTTGCTGCGGCAGAGTATTACTTCCTCACCCTCATCGGTGTCTGGAACAACGACGACGAACACGCCTTTTCTATCCGGCGCCGGCACACGCGAGATGCCTTCGTTGGGCGTTCCCGGGAAGACTTCAGCATCGTTCTTTGTCGGGTTGTGCATCACGGTGCGATACAGAGTCTTATCGCGGGCGCTTCGGAGCTCAGCCCAAAATCCTTTGTGCGTTCCGTAGCCCTTCAGGGTGTCGGTAGACGGCACGATCATCTCGGTGCGTTTTTGTGAGAGCAGCTTCACATCGTTGCCGTCGTAAGAGAACGTCAACCGCATCGCCTTGTTTGACTCGGGCGGCTTCTTGCTTGCTTTTGTTTTTGCGGGAGTCTTGCGCGCCTTAGACTTTCGTGCCCGCTTCTTTGTTACCATCGGTCCACTCCTTAATGCGATACAGATTCGCCCGCCCGCGCTTGCCGATTAACTCGATCATTTGAGCTTCACGCAGACAATACGCCATCTTCTGGGCCAACTCTCTTCTGGTATTCGTCCGAGTTGCGAGATCTTCCGTTGTGAATGACTCGAGTCCAGCCGGAAGAAACCACAACCAGTCTGCCGACGCTCCAAACAAACGTCGATCGAGGACTTGAAGCAATTGACGTCCCTCGATGACCCATCCTTTCCCGCGCCATTTTCGCTTTCGCTCGTATCGCCTGACTTCTTCTTGCTTGATCATCAGGATTTCGAGCGAAAAGTTTGGATTCGATAGCAACTGCGGAATACTAACCAGTTCCCAAAAGAGATCCTCCAACCGGCCTCGTTTGGGCGACCGGCGACGAATAGTTGCTCCACTATGATAATGTTGTAATCGAACGATCCATTTCTCCTGAACTATCGGATAAATCAATCGCACTCGATGCGAGAGCGCCAGTTTGTTGAGTTTTGACTTGATTGAGGAGAAATTGCCTGACTGGATTTCGATCAACAGATCGTCGCGGACGATATCGATCACAAACCCGCCAACCGGAACTTCAAATCGATCTCCCGGCCGCGCATACCACTGTTTTAGTGAAGCGTGAAGTGGCTTTTCGTTCAGTAAACCGATTCCTGGCATCTTGATAACCACAGATTACACGGATTGTTGACGGATTAGAACGGATCTTATTAACTTTACGCGTACTTTCTCGTCACTAACCTCAAACAAGGAGAACTCAAATGGCTGATCCGTTAAATGCAGTTGTCGACATCTCTCACCACAACGGAAATATTGATCTGCAACAAGCCAAGGGCGATGGAATCATCGGTGTCATTCATAAAGCTACGCAGGGTACGACAGGTCTCGATCCCATGTATGTGACCAATCGCGGGAAGGCCCAGGCTGCCGGGCTCCTGTGGGGCGCGTACCACTTCGCAACCGGCGGCGATGGCGTCGAGCAGGCGCAACACTTCCTCGATACTGTCGGAACTTTTCAAAACACGCTACTCGTTCTCGACCTCGAGCAAAATCCAAGTGGCTCGAGTATGACGCTCGAAGATGCGCGCGCGTTTGTGACTCACGTTAACCAGGTAACCGGTCGCTTTCCCGGTCTCTACTCCGGCTCATACATTAAAGAACTACTCGGCAGCGCTAAAGATCCCGTGCTCGCACAGTGCTGGTTCTGGCTCGCGCAATACGGTCCGACCGCAGTCGTACCAGTAAACTGGACGACATGGACCATGTGGCAATACACGGACGGCGCAGTCGGTCCGGAGCCACACGAAGTCGCCGGCATCGGTCACTGCGATCGCGACAAATTCAACGGCGCTCAAGATCAACTACAAGAGCTCTGGCAAGGTTAAAAGTTAGTCATTTCCGCCACAGTGAGGCACAAATACACAACCATGTTGTGGCCTTTGTGCCCTCTTTGTGGCTAAAGTTTTCGCCGCAACACACGTGTGAAAACTTTGAGGATTTGGATCGACTCAAACCTTTGGATCGACATCTTCCATTTAAATGGTTATCAAAAAAACTCCGTAGGGTTGCCTTCGTTAACCAGGCTTAACAGCCACGCCCTTTCGCTATTCACCCTCAGCAAAACCCTGATAGGCCGATCTCCGATGTTTCGTAGACATCCGCGTTGGCACCTTCATTGCTTCTTCCATACGCACTCGTTTCCCCCACTTGTAACAACCCTGTGAAATCAATGGCATTCCCGTGCGCGTCTTTCCGTTCGACTCGCACAGCGTGAAAGAAAGTATTTGGTTCGGAAAGTGAGATTCAAAGTATGAGAAACCTTTGGGCTTTATTAGTAGCGTGCTGCTTGAGTTTAGCGGCAGCAAACGTCCATGCGCAGGACGTTCTAACAAAAGGGACGATCGGCGGCACCGTTACAGATGCTGCCGGCGCCGCCGTGCCCGGAGCCAAAGTAATAGTGACAGGTCAAACGGGTGAACGAACTGGAACGACAAACGAAAACGGAATCTTCAGAGTCGAAAATCTGGAGCCCGGTACTTACACGGTGCGCGTTGAGCAAACCGGCTTCAAAAGCTCGGTTGCAAACAACATCACCGTGAACGTTGGTCGTGAATCGACACTCAACCTGAAACTCGAAACTGGCGAAATCACGGCGACCGTCGACGTCACCGCAGCCGTGGGTGGCATCGATCAACAAAGCACCTCGACAGGTCAGAACCTCAATGACCAGCTATTTCAGAATGTTCCTGTTCAGCGACAAGTATCGAGTCTCTTCTATCTATCGCCGGGTGCAACCGACAGCATCAACGGTGGCCGCGACAACCCGTCAGTCGCAGGTGGATCCGCACTCGACAACCTCTACGTTGCTGACGGTGTGAACATCACCAATTCGGCGTTCGGTGGCATCGGTACTTTCTCGCGCTCGTACGGAGCGTTGGGAACAGGTATCAACACCTCGTTCATCAAGGAAGTTCAGGTGAAGACTGGCGGATTCGAGCCGCAGTATGGCCAGTCGCTCGGCGGCATCGTGAACATCATTACTCAATCAGGTGGAAATGAGTATCACGGTTCTGTCTACGGCTTTGCCAGGCCGAGCGCATTCGAAGCGGATCGCCGTCAGGCTGACGACACGCGAGTAAACAAGCAAGGCAAACTACTTCACGAAGAGAACTACGACGTCGGTGCGGACCTGGGCGGCTACGTCCCGGGTTTGAAGGACAAGCTGTTCTTCTTCGGATCGTTCAACCCAACCGTTCGTCGTGAGATCGTCACGGGAGTCGAGGGGAATGCATCCGACATCGCCGCCGGCAATGGCGACATAGTCGACTCCGGTTTGTTCCTTCAACGTGGTGAATTTGCACGGCGCTATCGCACGTACAACTACGCGGGCAAACTCGATTGGGTCATTAATCAAAATCACCAGGTCACGTTCTCGATCTTCGGCGATCCGACGAAGACAAATCTCTCGTCATTCGCGTTTCTGAACACCGACAACACTAGTGCCGACAGCATTCTAGATTTTGGGACACGCAACTGGGCAGCTCGTTACAACGGATCACTCTCGCCAAGCTGGACACTGAATTCATCGTTTAGCCAGGGCAAGAGCCACTTCGATGAAACTGGCTTCGCAGACGTCAACCAGATCGCGCTTCGCACTCCAATCGATCCAATCCGTGGCAACTTCAACTTAGTCGGTCGCGGGTTCTTTGAGCCTACGGAAAGCACAAACTGGAAGTGGGACATCAACACTGCGAAGATCGTGAACAAGTGGGGACAACACACTCTCGGCATTGGTTACACGTATCAACGCTCGCTCTACTCCGGCAGCCGTGAACGCAGTGGCCCGCGCTATGCGATTCCGTCAACAAATGTGATCGGAACTCCAGGCGATGAGCTCGGCATTCCGGCTTTTGCTGCGGGACAACAATTCAACGTTCAATTTCGTTTGCGTGCGCAATCGGAGGACTGCACGTTGTGCCCGTTGTACAACGTGCGTGGTGACCTCGTGCCGGTGTCGTTACAGGTTTTTCGTGGTGAGTTTGGTCCACCGACCTTCGACACACGCGGAAACTACAACGCTGGTTACGTTCAGGACACGTGGCGCGTGAACAGATTTGTCACTGTGCTTGCGGGTCTGCGAACGGAACAGGAAAGAGTGATCGGAAGCCCGAACTCCGTTACGGGAGATCGATACGCTTACAGCTTCACCGATCAATGGGCGCCACGAGTCGGCGTCACTGTTGATCCAACCGGCAACGGCAACATCAAGCTGTATTACAACTTTGGTCGCTTCTTCGAATTCCTGCCGCTCGACGCTGCTGAGCGTTCGCTGTCGCAGGAGCTCGATTTCATCGGCGCTCGCTTTGCTCCAGCGTTCACGGTCAACGGCGCGGGACAAAGAATCGTGACGCTCGATGCGAACGGTGCTCCGATTCCCGTCATCGATGCCGCACACTTGCTGAGTGGGGCAGACGAAGCGGGTGGATTGGCGAACGGTATTTCGGTATCAGCCTCCGATCTCAGTGCGATTACAGCAGGCACCAAGCTCGGCTTCCAGGATGAGCACATCATCGGCGCTGACTTCCAGTTACCGAAGAACTTCGTGTTGTCGGTTCGTTATCAGTACCGCAACCTGAAGCGAGTGGTGGAAGACATGGCCGTGCTCTCACCTGAAGCCGCGAACGCCGGCATCGGTCAGACGTTCTTTATCGGCAACCCGAGCTCGCGGCTCGATGCGGCCACGAACATTCAGCAGTTTCTCTTCCCGGTCGGTGGCACACCACCCGCGGGTTGCACTTCCGGGCTTGATCCGGCGGAAGTTGACGATCCGGTTACGGGCGCTCCGCTGGGAATGGTCTGCTTCGGCAGCGTCGGTATCAATCCAATCACTGGCGGATCGGTGAACATTCCGGACGGTACTCCTGACGGTTTCGCGGATCCGGTTAGAAAGTACAAGGCGTTTGAGCTCGAGTTGAACAAACGCTTTGCCGATCACTGGCAACTGTTGTCTAACTTCCGTATTGCCTCTTTGCGCGGCAACTACGAAGGTCACCTGCGTAACGATAATGGCCAAACTGATCCTGGCATCAGCTCGCTATTCGACTTCACACAGGGAGACTTCAACCTGCTCGGCGATCAATTTCAGGTCGGCCCGTTGAATACTGACCGGCGCTTTGTCTCGAACATTTACGCGAGCTACGGCTTCGGCGGTCAGCGCACCGGCTTCAACTGGAGATTCTGGACGGGACTGAACGTTGGTGTGGGCTTCCACTCGGAGTCAGGCATACCGATCAGCGAGTTTCTGCCGCATCCGGTTTATCTCAACGCTGGTGAGGTTCCGGTCGGTGGACGAGGCAAACTCGGCCGCACGCCGTTCTACAATCAACTCGATCTGCACGCTGATGTTCCGTTTAACCTTGACGAGCGTAAACGCATCAGCTTCATTGCTGACTTCTTTAACGTCACGAACAATCGTCGTCTACGATTACCGGATCAATTCCGGCAGTTGGATCTCGGCGAAAACAATCCCGACTTCCTGCAGCCGTCGACCATCAATTTGACGTCTGGTTTCCACTTACCTTTCTCCATGCGACTGGGAGCGCGCTTCGAGTTCTAAACAGTTTGCTCAGGAGATGTTTTACGGGAGGGAAAATATTCCCTCCCATTTTTCTTTGCAGTAGAATGCGCGTGCATCCATTTCCCTCGTTCTTGGGAGAATAACAGTCATGAAAAGCACGAGAGTTGTGTTGCTGTTGTTGAGCATCATCGCGATCGGGGTTTGTCAGTTTGTAATCCTGGCTCAGGTGCAAACGCAGCCGAATGCCGCGGTGGTGGAGATACATGGGCAAGTGCGGTTTGCTGAAGGTGGCGCACCGGCGGCGAATGTTGTCGTTCGGCTTGAGAGTTACGACGGTGGCGGTTCTATCAGCGAAGCGTTTACCGATAGGTTGGGTAAGTTCAAGTTTACTAACCTTTCGCCGGCGCAGTATTCAGTGCGCGTGCGGCAGATGGGTTTTCGCGAGGCGCAACAGAACGTCGATATGACGACCACCACGAGCGGCCTCGTGATGCTTCAGCTTTTGCGGGAAGCTGCTTCTCGGACGGGCACGTCTACTGTTGGCAGCATCGACGCAAACGTCCCGGCGGCGGCGCAGAAGGAGTTTGATAAGGGCACGGCGGCATTAGCGGAAGGTGGCAAAGATAAGATCGCGTTTGCGGCGCGCTGTTTTGAAAAGGCGGTTTCGATCTATCCGCAGTTTGTTGAAGCGCGGTTGAAGCTCGGCACTGCGTACATGGATCTCGAGCAGTGGGACAAAGCGCAGCAAGCGTTGTTGGCGACGATCGAATCCGATCCGAAAGCGTTCAATGCGTTGTTTGCGTTGAGTGAAATCTACTTGCGGCAAAACAAGATCGCCGAGGCGGAGAAAGTGCTCGTGCAGGGACTCGCGATTCAGGATCAGTCGTACTTAGGTCACCTGAACCTCGCGCGCGTCTACTGGGAAAAAGCGCACGCCGAGAAAGACCTGATGAATGCAAAACCCGCGCTCGAAAAATCGTATGAAGAAGTAAAACGCGCGCTCACGTTAAATCCCGATCTCGCAACTGCGCACTTGTTGAAAGGCAATTTGTTACTGCGCGCCACACGAGCATCCGACGCTCTCATCGAATTCAACGAATACCTGCGCCTCGATCCCAACGGCCCCTTCGCCGCCGAAACGCGCACGCTGATCGAGAAGATCAAGAAAGCCACCGCCGCCGGACGGTCTACTGGATAATCTTAATTAGCGCTACGTTGCTTTGCTGCGTTTGGAAGAGAATTCTGACCTCGTTATTCCCAAGCCTAAGGTCCGGCAGCCTTACAACCACTTGAGTGAGATCAGTATTGGGAACCGAACGCACGTCTTCGGCAGGTATGGTGAAGTCGGTACTCTCCTCGAACCGTACTCGCACGCTCGAAGGTAAGTCGCCAGGATTCAAGTGCAGGTTCTTAGCGAATAGAACTACTCGGGTACGGCGATCCCCACCCGCCGCCGCAAACCATTCCGGGACAGTCGTAAGCCGGAACGGACCTCGCAGTCCCAGGACGGCGTCCACAGCGGCGACAAACTCTGTAGTCGAACCTGGATTTGGTCCCTCTTCCTTAGCCAATTGAAGGTGATCGTCATCTAAGATCGATGCACTGCCACTAATCCCCTGTACACCGGACGACACGTCGGTAAGAAACAGCCCGAAACCTTCGTCGTTCTCCACAATTGCATCACCACAAACCTTTACCGGAATCGGAAATGTGGGGGCGCCGCCCGGGGGAAACGAAAACGTGCCGGAAGCGCCTTCATAATCAACACCCGGATTATTACAGCTTGGGCCACCAGTCGCCGTGATGCCCAGAATGGGCGGAGCAAGGGAGTCCCTAGTTACATAGTTACCACTGATCGTGCGGCTGGTCAGCGCTGAGAGTTTGACGATGAACAATGCGTCTGTTTTGGTGCCGGGATCGCCCTCAATTACGCTTACAAAGTCAATCGACAACACTGGAACGGTTGCGTGGTCCTGCACAGTCACCGTTAAGAAATTGGGGCTGCCCAACGATTCACGATTCGAGCTACTCAATGTAACGGTGAATGTCTCATCCGGTTCGGTCGTTGCGTCATCAAGAATCGGGATCTCTATAGTCTTACTTGTCTCACCGTCATTGAAACTCAACGTGCCGGAGGCGGAGGTATAATCGTGACCTGCTGTTGCGGTACCATCAGCGGTTGAATAGTCAACATTCAGAGTGCCCGACGAGCCACCCGTACGCAGGACCGTTACTTTCAGCGTGCCAAGATCCTCAATTAACTTTATTGAGTCTGTGCTGAACTGCGCGCTACCAGACAGGCCGGTGGAGTCGGCCGCCGAAAACTCTGATGTGTTTCCACCAGGATCAGTCGCAGTTGCGGTAATGGCTCGACCAGCCGGCAAACCAACCGGGAATGTGACGTTGATAGTGGCGTCCCCATTCGCGTTCGTGTTTACCGACGTCGTGTTGAAGAACTGTGCTCCCTCTCCACTACCTGAAGGATCCACAGCCGCGTTTGAATAGAAATCGATTTGAAAAGTAGTGTTTGGCGTTGAGTTCAAGCTTCCCTGAATGGTTGTGCTGTTGTTTGTAGACACTACCGACGTTATCACCGGAAAGTTCTGAAGATTGTTTCCGCCGATATCTCCGTCTCTTAGATCATTAGGAGTCACGCCATTTACAGAGAAACCAAAGAAAAAAGCGAGGTCTATTCCGAGACCCTCGTTTGAGAAGATGGAATTGCGGCGGATCGAATTTCCGCTTCCTTGATTAACCATCACTCCTGGTCCCTTATTGAAAGCGATTGTGTTTGCGGCTCCGGGTTGCGTGCCTCCGATTGTGTTACTCGCTGCACTGCGAATCTCGATGCCTCCCTCTTTGTTAGGCAGCGGTCCATTGCCTGAGGCATTCAATCCAATCAGGTTTCCCTGGACGATATTTCCACGCCATACAGCGGCTGAATTGTCTCCGAGTTGAATGCCAAGATCATTCCCTGAAATCACGTTTCTGGCTGCTGCTGTCAGCCCTCCGATCAGTGAGTTGTTGGCGCTCACATCGACTCCGATTCGATTGGAAATCTGGGTTGACCCATTGACGTCCGTTCCGATCAGATTACCTTGAATAATAGTTCCTTCACCCGCCGTAATTATGCCTTCGCTGTTCCCCGAGATCAGGTTTCCTGTTCCAGACGAAGTACCGCCTATTAGATTGTTAGTGGAGGAATCCAGAGTAAAAACTCCGAAGGCGTTACCAATGGCGGCAGTTCCAGCGGCGTTGGTGCCGATAAAGTTTCCCTGGATGATGTTGGAGGCTCCCGTTATTTTTATGCCGTAGGTATTTCCTGAAATAACATTGCGCGCAGCGGCTGCGGTACCACCGATTAGATTGTTTGACGAATTGGTGAGCTGTATCCCGAATTGATTGCCCCGTTTCACATTTCCTGTGGTATCGACACCAAGATGATTTGCCTGGATTACATTGTTGTCGCAGTCGCGGAGCCAAATTGCGGACTCGATGAATCGGCCAATCGCAAGACCTCGTACGGTACTTCCGCCCGCTTTGATAACCAGACCATTATTGGTATTTGAAAACGCTCCATTCAGCTCAACAAGTGGCGTGCTCGTATAACCTGGCTGCGTAGTTCCATCAATCACAACCGGGTCCGTAATCTCCGGCAACGCCGCCAGTAAGAAAATCACTCTTGCCCCGGTTCCAACGGTAATGTTGAAGACGATCGTGTCTGGTCCAGGCGAGGCGTTCGCCTTGAGGATCGCGTCGCGCAACGATCCAACATCGCTATCGTTGACGTTCGTCACTTCAAAAGTCTGTGGAGCGGAACTGTGCGCGGTAACATGAATCATACCGGCGACACTTGCCAGCAAACAAACAATTCCAGCGACGAGCGAGATTCGCCGGATGTGCAGGGATTTGCGAGTCGGTGAAGACATTGGCCTTATCCTGACTTGGCGTCTGAGGACGACTACCGTCATTTACGCCGATTTCGAGGAGGAGTCAATCAGGAAGATAGGAAACAGCCAAGTTTTGTGCCTTTACTTCTTCCTCGTGGCGGCGAAGAGCGCGAGGGCGGAGCCGCTGACGAACAATAATGCGCCGCCGACAACACGCGCCTGGTTAGGAATCTGGCGGATGCCGGTGTCGGTGATGACAACACCGGATTTCGGTTCAACGTAAAGCGCGCGGTAAGTGATCACGCCACCCGCAGTGGCGACCAAAATACCAATGATGAGGAGGAGAGCCTTCAACTACTTTCCTTTGAACGCGGCCTTGCGCTTCTCGAGAAATGCGCTGACGCCTTCGTCCTTGTCTTCCGTCGAGAAACAGAGAGCAAACAAATCAACTTCGCGGCGCAGACCTTCATCGAGGTTCGAGCGCGACGCGAGTTTCACTGCCTCTTTCGCCAGTTGCAATGCGATCGGACTCTTATCAGCGATGCGGTTCGCGATCTCCATCGTCTTCGCGTGGAGTTGCTCCGCGGGCACAACCTGATTCACGAGGCCGATTGCATACGCTGAGCGCGCGTCGATGATCTCGCCCGTGAGAATCAACTCCATCGCCTTGCCTTCACCAACCAAACGCGTTAATCGTTGCGTACCACCACCACCGGGAATGATCCCCAGATTGATCTCAGGCTGACCAAACGACGCCGTCTCACTCGCGATGCGAATATCGCACGCAAGTGCGAGCTCGCAACCACCACCGAGACAGTAACCATTGATCATCGCGATCACGGGCTTCGGAAAACTATCGATCGCAGTGAACAACGATCGTCCCATCATCACGTCGCGCTGCGTGATCGAGGTGCGGCCGGCAAACTCACCGATATCGGCACCCGCGATAAAAGCCTTGTCGCCCGCGCCCGTGAAAACAACCACGCCAACTGAACTATCGTTGCGAAGCTCTTCGAGCAGCGCCGCGCCTTCTTCGCGTGTCTTGATGTTTAAAGCATTCCGCTTGTCAGGACGATTGATGGTGATGATGGCAACGCGCTCGCGTTTTTCGAGCAGCAGTGTCTCGTAAGTTTGCGGCATTTATAACTCCAGTGATGTTTAAGATTACTCGGAGGGAGGACCTTCGGGCTCAGCGGTTGCCGGTTGCTCGTCGGCAACCCACGACACGAACAGTCGCAGCCAGTTTTCGGTGGGTTCGGCAATCTGCACACCGACTCGCGCTGTTCCATAAATCGCAGCCGCAACTCTCACAACCAGAGCCGTCGCTTCGATCGGCGTGCCATCGGGCCGGTGCGCGCGAATGTACAGCCGTTCGCCACGACTAACCTTCTGGTTCAGATGAAAGAGCGCGCCCGATGTTGAGATGTCGTCAGTTTCAGTCGGCTCGCTCCACGCGGAACCATCTTCTGCACGACCGGAAATCACGATCGGCAGTCGCAGCGACATCCGTAACGCAAATCGTCTCTCTTCGTTGTTGTAAGGCGTACTCATCGCCAATCGTAAAACCCCTGACCCGTTTTCTTTCCCAATTTTCCTTCGCTCACCATCCGTCGCAAAACTTCCGGTGGCCTGTACGCTTCGGAGCCAAGCTCACGATGAAGATATTCGGCAATGTTTAATCGCACATCAAGGCCAACCAGATCGGTCAGCTTCAACGGTCCCATCGGATGGTTGTAACCGAGCTCCATCGCGGTGTCGATGTCCTGCGCGCTCGCGACGCCCTGTTCAAACATCCTCATCGCTTCGAGACCGAGGACCACGCCCAAACGACTCGACGCGAAGCCCGGAACGTCTTTCACGACGATCGGCTCTTTCCGCATCTTGCGACCAACAGCGGTCACCGTCTCGACAGTCTCAGCTCCTGTCTTTTTTCCAACCACGATTTCAACCAGTTTCATAATATGGACTGGGTTGAAAAAGTGCATACCGATAACAGCTTCTGGGCGTTTCGAAGAACTGGCTATCTCGGTAATTGACAGCGATGACGTATTGCTAGCGAAAATGAAAGGGTGGTCGGACGCGGATTCGAGCTGCCGGAGAACGTCTTTCTTGAGCTCCAGTTTCTCCGGGGCGGCCTCAATGATCAGATTTGCAGCGGCACACTCTTTCAGGTTCGTTGTCCCGTGAATCAGTTGCAAGGTGCGGTCGCGATCGTCTTCCGTCAACTTCGCGCGCTGAATTCCTTTCGCAAGGTTCGCTTCGATCGACGAAACTCCGCGCGCCAGCGACTCACGATCGACGTCGTTGAGCCAGACTCGAAAACCCGCTGCCGCGGCTACCTGAGCAATGCCATGACCCATTGTGCCGGCGCCGATCACGGCAATGGTTTCAATCGTTTTCAACGGTTCGACTACCCCAATAAGCGTAGTTATACTATACGCTCTGCCGAAAAGGCTATACTGCTGAGAAAATCCCTATGGACAACAATACGATCAAAAGAGACGTGGTCATCATCGGCTCAGGCCCGGCCGGCCTGACTGCCGCCATTTATACCGCACGCGCCAGCTTGAAACCGCTGCTGATTGACGCTCCGGTCGATGCGGAAAAACAGACGACGCCCGGCGGTCAATTGATGATTACCACCGACGTCGAGAACTATCCCGGCTTCTCACGCGGAATCGACGGGCCTGAGCTGATGCACGAATTTCGCAAGCAGGCCGAGCGGTTTGGGACCGAGTTTATGGAGGCGTGGATCACTGAGGTCGACCTCTCCGAGCGTCCCTTTCAGCTCTATACGAACACGCACACAATCTCGACTCAAACACTGATCATCGCCACCGGTGCGTCGGCAAAATGGCTCGGGATTCCGGGTGAGGCGAAGGTGCCCGACGGTTTCGGCGGCCACGGCGTTTCGGCGTGCGCGACGTGTGACGGTCCGTTGCCGGCGTTTCGAAACAGGGTGTTGGTCGTTGTTGG
>DATFDT010000149.1:0-17724 GCA_035251975.1 Pyrinomonadaceae bacterium
TCCTCAAATTGATATCTGCTTTCCTCACTGGTGGCTGGATCGAAAAAGAGCGTTAACTCTCCTCGCCCTTCGCCGGCCTCACGCAAAAACATGCCACACGTACCATCACCCGCGGTTGAGTACGTGGCTGCGTTCTTCCACATCTCTTTCTTCTTAAAAAAGCCGCTATAAGAAAGACGAACGGCTAAGGTGGCATAAATGTTGAGGACCGGTCCTTCGAAGTTAAAGATCACTGCCTTGCCTTCCGGGTCGGGCAGATCGGGATTTTCGCGGGTTAATTGTGAAGGAAATACGAGATACTGCCCGTCCTCGCCCTGTTCTCGCAATGCGATTTCATGGCGCAGCAAATCTTCGACGGTTGAGATGAGCAGTAGTTTCTCTTGTTCCGGATCCCTGATGCGCTCATCTTGAGGCATTCGAAATTGTCCGGCTCTTGCTTTTTCTTCCTTTATGCAGCCGAGTCCGTCCGGCTCGTCTTTAATTGCATTTGCCATTGCCGACGCGTAGGCGTCCTGTAATTCGGGCTGCAAAAGAATGAGATTTCCGAAACTGAGTCGTTGAATTAAACCACGCGACTCAACCCGGCCAATGCAGGTTTCGAACTGTGCCCGCAACTCCTCGGTTTCGCTCACGTTGCCTGTGTTCAGGTAGGCACGATAAAGGTCATCCGTCGACGACAGCAGTCGACCTGACTCTTTTTCTTTGACAAGGAATGCTTTGATGTTTTGGAAGAGCTCAGTTGAACTTACTGTTGGTAGTGCGTCCCAATTTATCCCGTTACGTATCGCGTTCAAGAGCTCTGAGATTCCCCAACCTTCTTTAGCGCTAGTCTCAAAGAAGCGATCGAAATTAAGATCCTGACGAATCCATTCGATTCGCTCCCGGCTCGCTCCAATTCGTCCGACGTCGACTCGCGCAGCGATAAGATATTTTTGAGCAACTGGTACTGGTTCTGATTGAACACGCTGAGCCTGGCGAATCGCTCTATCCCAGTGACGAACTCCCGCAAAAGGATCTGTTTGATTTCGCGAATCAAACACCACTAACGCAATCGCCAATTCGGTTAGATGTAGTTGGTGAATAAGACGATAATCAGGTTGACCAGCAAGATCCCACAGCAATATCTCACGAGTTTCCTTACAACCATTTGCGTTTTCGACTTCGTTACTGTCGAGAATCCACACGCAACGACCGTGAGTTGAACCTGTTTCGATCCAAGGCTTCCCGGTTAGGACAAGCGCAAGTCCGGATTTCCCGACACCGCTGTCACCGACAAGAACCACCTTGGCATTGGTATAAAATGTGGATCGCAAACTCTGAGTGTCTGAGATAGCCTCAGAATTCAGATCCCAAATACAAATCTCTCGATTGTATGATCTCGGTATTGCAAGTTGGAGCTTACGCGGATGAAACGCGAGCCCGTTGAGATTGGCATTGGGGGTTCGCTCCTTCCAGAACGCTACCATTTCATAATTGTCTGTCCGCCAAAGCCGAACACAATCGTCAGATTGTGACGCCAGGAAACCTCCGTCAAATGAAAATGACACACGCTTAACAGGCTCGGTATGTCCTTCGAGAATAGTTATCAACCGGCCCGTGTAGGGATTCCAGAGTCCTACTGTATTGTCATTGCACGCCGAAGCTAACAGATCTCCGGACGGAGACCACGCGATCTCCAAGACTTCCTTAGCGTGTCCTTCGAGTCTTCGACTAATCTTCCAATGGGTGGAATCCCACAAAAAAATCCTGTTGTCCCACCAACTTGTAGCAAGTAGTTTTCCTTGAGGATTCCAAGCCACCGACATGACGGTGCGAGGGTGATTTAGTACGTGCGGCAACACTCTTCCACTTGCTGCCTCGATGAGTCGAACAGAGCCATCGTAGCAGGCAGCAGCGATCAACTGTCCGTCTGGTGACCAGTCAAGATCGCTCGCGAAAACGCCGGGCGAGCTGGCCCACAACAACTCTGATGGTCTGACTTGCCAGGCACGGACCAGTGCGCCTCGTTCGGAGCATGCCACCTTCGACCCGTCAGGAGACCATGCGAGACCGTAAACCCTATGGGAATCGGTTCCCTTACGAGGTCCATACAATCCATCAAGATTCTCCACATGCTTAGGCGGCTTGGAGCTAAAGAACTGTTTTCCGCTCTCTGCGTCCCACAATTTAAGGGTTCCATCTTGTGAGGCCGATCCGATCATGCTCCCGTCGGGAGACCAGGCAAGTTCAAAAATCGAGCGCGTGTGTCCCTGGAGGGTCCTTATGAGGTTGAAACGAACTGCATGGTGTTCATTGTTGCCCTGCATTCTAAACCTCTTCAAGACAGTAAGGATGGAGCAATCTTTACGGTTGAGTTATATCGGCGGAAACGATAGGAGCAACCGAGATGAGTGTCAATACCGATTGGACGCAGAATTTAGAAGTGGCGACGATTTTTCCTTATCAGCACCAAGTCAACCTTCTGTAATGCCGAGATTATTTCCCTGTTCGCCATGAACCAGCGCCACACGTTTCCGGTGCGCATGTTTTCGGCGCTTAAAAGAATTATGCCGGCGTTGATGCCGATGACGTCGGTGTCGGTCCAGCCCGTTTTAGGATTGAAGGCGTCGACGAAGCCGTATTTGCCGTAGATTTTCGTGCCGTATTTGGAGTGCATCGTTTCGAGAGCACGGGTGGAGAGTTCGGGGGTGAACATCAAGGAGCCACCGGCGGCGGCGGGGACCACCGTGCCGTCGATGTCGGGGTCGCGTGGTGGACCACCCCAGGCGAGGTAGCCCTTGGCGCTGTCAGATGCAGTGATGCCCCAGATGTCTGGGCCAAAGGCTGGGAAGTCGTACGAGAGGTTTATGCAGAAGGCGCGATGGGCGAGCGTGGCCGCGACGGAGTTCTGGAAATAATCGATGCGGTCGCCTCGCGTCTCGCGACGATTTCGATAGTCGATCCACGCGTGCGCGTACTGGTGCATGAACAGAGGCACGCCGATCGTGGTGAAGTAGCTGTGACCTTCGTAGCGATAACGGTCGCGCCACAAGGCGTACCACGAAGCCGGTGAAATCGGATGCGTGGGCGACCCGATCGCGAGTATGTAGAGAATCGTGTCTTCGCTGTACGTGTCCCAACGCGCGCGCAGAAAACCTGATTCGGGTTTCCAACCATGCGATAGAAGCAGCGGATGACCGTTGAGCATCCAGCGAAAGTCGACGCGATAGTAGATGTGCGTTGCGAGGGTGAAGATTTCTTCGTCGCGAAAGCACTGCCGGACAGTGAGAATGCCGGCCAGCAGCAGCGCCGTGTCGATCGAAGAGACTTCACTGTTCCAGCGTCGCTCGCCGGTCTTCGCGTCGAGCCAATGATAAAACCAGCCGCGCTGATTAAAGGCGCGCGAGTCAAAGAAGCGTAACGTGTTGCGTGTGCGTTCGAGTGCTTCGGCTTTCGAAATCCAGCCACGATCGGCCGCGATGCAGAGTGACGTCAGACCAAATCCAGTGGCTGCGATACTCGCTACATTCTGATGAGTCGCATCGAGAGCCGCGCCGTCCATGCGCGCACGATCGGGAACGAGACCTGTTTGCGGATCGGCTTGTTCCCAGAAATAACGAAACGAGCGCTGCTGCAGATCGTCAATGAACGATTGCGCCGCAATGCCGCCACAAAAGAGAATTAGCCACGAAAAGGCACAAAAGACACAAAAAATAGTTCTGAGGCTCTTTGTGTTTTTTTGGGGCCTAATTTTTGTGCCTCTTTGTGGCCTAATTGACGTTGAACTTCGCTTCGAGGACATCGACGGAATTGGCACCGACCATCACTTGAAATTCGCCCGGCTCGACCACGTATCGCATCTCACGATTCCATAACCCCAGATGCTCCGGTCCCAGCACAAACTCAACGCGACGCTTCTCACCCGGTTGCAATGTCAGGCGTTGAAATCCCTTCAACTCTTTGACCGGCCTCGTCATGGTAGCGACGGGATCGCGAATGTAGAGTTGGACCACTTCATCACCCGCGCGCCGTCCCGTGTTCTCGACTTCAACACTCACCGTCAGTTTTCCAGTCGCTACGATACTTGGCGCACTGAGTTGTGGTTTACCGATCTTGAACGTGGTGTAACTCAGGCCGTAGCCAAAAGGGAAGAGCGGTGTCCAGGGCAGGTCATAGTATTTCGAAGTGTAACGGTTCTGAGCTTCGGGTGGTCGACCAGTGTTCATATGGTTGTAGTAAATCGGAACCTGGCCCACAGCTCGCGGCACAGTCACCGGCAGCTTGCCACCGGGATTCACATCGCCAAACAGGATGTCGGCAATCGCATTGCCTGACTGCGTGCCACCAAACCACGACTCGAGAATCGCCGGTGCATTATTCACCATCCAACCAACCGACAACGGCCGTCCATTCACAAGCACGACAATTACCGGCTTTCCTGCGGCATGAACAGCCTGCACAAGTTCCATCTGACGGCCAGGAAGATCTAGCGTAGCGCGCGAAGCGGCTTCACCAGTCATGTCCGCGCTCTCTCCAACAAACACAATCGCGACATCAGACGCCTTCGCAAGATCGACGGCCTCCTGAAAGCCCGCGGTCGAGTCGCCCGTGACGTCACAACCTTTCGCGTAGCCAACCTTCGTTTGCGCCGACACCTTCGCCTTGATACCCGCGAGCGGCGTCACGGTGTTTTCTTCTTTACCATCCCCGGCCCACCAGCCGAGCGGCGCACGACGATCATCAGCGAGTGGCCCAATCACAGCTATCGAACCCACATTCTTATTTAACGGCAACGTCTCGCGATCGTTTTTCAGCAGGACCATCGAGCGGCCCGCGATCTCACGCGCGAGGCGAAGACTTTCCGGACGCAGCAACGCCGCCGATTCGCGTGCTTCGTCGGTGTAAGGACGATCGAAGAGTCCGAGACGAAACTTGATTCGCAAAATGCGTCGCACGGCTTCGTCGATCGTTGCGTTGGAGAGTTTGTTTTGCTTCAGGAGCTGTGGTCCAAACTGGTTATAACTGCGACTCACCATCTCCATGTCGACGCCCGCGTTCAGCGCCGCCGCCGCCGCTTCCTCTTCATTTCCGGCAATACCGTGATTGATCAATTCGCGCACCGACGTGTAATCGCTGACGACAAAACCGTCAAACTTCCACTCATCGCGCAACACCTTCGTGAGCGTGAACGCATTCGCGGAAGCTGGCACACCGTTGATTGCATTGAACGAGCTCATCAACGTGCCGACGCCCGCATCAACCGCGGCCTTGAACGGCGGCAAGTAGATCTCACGCAGCGTGTTCTCGGAAAGATCCGTCGTGTTGTAGTCGCGACCTCCTTCCGCGGCGCCATAAGCTACAAAGTGTTTCGCGCACGCGAGGATCTTGTCGGGGGCGCCGTAATCGCTGCCTTGAAAACCACGCACACGCGCACGCGCGAAGGCTGCGCCGAGGAAAGGATCTTCACCTGCGCCTTCGGTGATGCGGCCCCAACGAGGATCGCGCGCGATATCGACCATCGGGGCGAAGGTCCAACGCAGTCCGACGTTATTGGCTTCCTGGGCGGCAACCGCTGCCGAGCGTTCGGCGAGTGCTGGATCCCAACTACTCGCTTCCGCGAGTGGGATCGGAAAGATCGTGCGATAGCCGTGAATCACATCGAAACCAAACAATACAGGGATCTTCAATCGCGACTCATTCACGGCGACACGTTGGAGTTGGTTTGTGCGCTGCGCGCCGCGAACGTTGAGCGTCGAGCCGAGCAAACCCTTGCGAACCATCTCGACGTGTTCAGGACGAAAGTTGCCGGGACCTTCGCCGTCGAGTTGTTGTAGCTGGCCCAACTTTTCTTCGAGCGTCATCTGCGCGAGCAGGGCGTTGACACGTTGTTCGACGTCTCGTGGTCCCTGGCTGTGTGCGACGGGGAAAAGAGAGCAACTAAAGATGCAAAGAAGCAGAAGCGTGAAGCGTAGGGTTCTGGATGTCATAGGAAGTTTTCTCACGCGGCGGCGCAACGGCGCAACGAAGAATCAAAATCTGACGTTGCGTCGTTGCGCCGCTGCGGGAGTAATGTCTTAAAAATTGAAGCGCGCCTGTAACTCTACCACACGTCCCGCAAGCGCGTTCTGCGCGCGACCGAAGTCACGACTGTCAACAGTCGGCGCGAAGAACCCGAAGGGAGCGAGATTCAGACTGTTAAAGGCGTTGAAGAAGTTTGCCTTGACCTCGAGAAAGGCTCCTTCTCCAAGAAACGACGGCAATCCCGTCCGCTTTGCAAGACTAAGATCGACTGCAAAGTATCTTGGACCACGGAAGGAGTTCCGCCCGATGCCCGGTAACAGCGCACCATTCGGATTATTCGGATCGAAGTAAAGCAACCCGCCACCAGGGAAGTTTCCGCCCGGCCTGATGAACGCTTCGTTGTCAGTATCGGTAAGATTGCCGCCGAAGTATCGCGGCGGGCGTGACGGACAAACGAAGTTGTTCGAATTCGCCGAACGCACACACTGGCCCGTATGCGGCGTCCACGGAAATCCTGTATGCGCCTGCACGATGCCATCGATTTGCCACCCGCCAAACGCCTTTCCGACGAAGTCTCGACGGTCACGGAAGAACGGCAGATCCCAAAGACCCGACGCAGTGAAATTATGCCTGACGTCGAAATCTGATGGTCCACGTTCCTGACTCAAGTCCTGTGGAAACGTTTGGTTCGTTACAGCTCCGGGACCCTCGTTCGACAACGTATCGATACTCTTCGCCAAACGATAAACCAAATCAAACTGAAATCCGCGACTGAAGCGACGCGTCAACCGCGCGTTCATGGCGTTGTAGTTTGCGTTCACGTCAGGCGTCGGAATGTACACCGCAAACGCGAAAAAGTCTTGCGGTATCACAGGCTGAACGAGGTTTTGATTCACCAGACGAATCAACTTGTGACTCGAACTGCCCTGATAACCAACTGTCGCGGTGAGGTTGTACGGCAACGCATACTGCAGATCGAGTGAATACGTGTAGACATACGCGACCGGCGTGTCAGCTAGCGCACCGTAAACCTCAACCGTGCGATCCGGCGGCGCTCCGGTTGCAGGATCGATGCCGACGGCGAGCGCCGGATTCGCCGGATAACTGAACGGCGAACTGCTCGTGCCGACGGTGTAAAGAATCTGCCCGCCGACGAAAGGAGTACCGAAGTCAGTCGATGCAGTACCACAGCAGATTGCATAACGCGCGAAGAACGGCGGATTGCCGCGTGAGTTCCCGAAGACGATTTCGGGGATGCGGTTGTAACTGACGCCCGCGCCGCCACGAATCACAAGCTTGTCTTCGAGCCCGTAACGCTTCGGACTGTAAGCAAAACCAAACCGCGGCGCGAAATTGTTTCGGTCAGGATCGTATAGATCACTCGTCGGCTCAACTCTCGAGCCCGCCAAACTTCCATTTGGACCAAAGATGAAATTGGCGATCTGATCGTTCTTTTCTTTGAGCACGCCGAAGTACTCGTAACGCAGGCCCAGATTCAGCGTCAGGTTTGGCCGCACTTTCCAGTCGTCCTGGAAGAACAGCGCATAACTACTCGATCGGAAATGACGTTGCGCGTTTGCGACGCCGCCGGTCTCCGGATCGGCATTAATCTGATAGAAGAGCGGCGTGTCGTTCGCAAAGTTGAAGAGTCCGGCAAACGTGTACAACGGGCGCGAACCACCGTTGAGATTGTCGTCATTGAGCTCAGGACGATATTCGACACCGAATTTCAGACCGTGGTTTCCACGCACATTGCTGACGATGTCGCGAAACTCGATCGTCTTTTCCGAAAAGATTCCCGGAGTCGTTTCTGACTGTGGCGCGCCAAAGCGAATGCGACTGCCGTCGCGAAACAAACTCTCAATCTCGACGCGCGGTATCCCGAAGTTTGTTTGAGCAGATGACTCAACCTCGTTGAAAGCAAACTTGGTGAAGTTGAAACGCGCTTCGTTTAGCAGGGTCGGTGATATCGTGCGATTGTAGAGCAATGTGAACGCAGTATTGTGTGGCGTCGTGGTGATGTCAGCTTGCGGTCGAGCACCCGAGCCGGCGTCTCCGTTAACGAAGAAGATTCTCGTCAGGTAAGTGCTGAACGTGATCTGGTCGTTCGAAGACGGATTGAAGTCAAACCGCAGGTTGTATTGGTTCGGTTTGTTGTTTCTCGGTTCAGAGATGATGACTCTTTGAATATCGGGAATGCCATCGAGACCGCCACCGCTGAGATTTGCAAGAGATACATATTGGCCCAAGCCGCCGCTCAGCGATCCGATGTCGAGACCGCCGCCGACCGGCTGACACAGAATATTAGCGTTAAGGTCAGCGCAAGCTGGAGTGAGCGTCCCGGCAATGCGTGGGTTGATACCGGCGCTGTTGAGAATTGCAGACGTGATTGACCCCGGTCGAGAGCTGAGAACTGCCTGCCGGAACTGGGGCGTCTCAACGTAACCCGTCGAGAGCGTGTTCGTGCTTTCACGCAGTCCTTCATAAGAGAAGAAAAAGAACGCGCGATTCTTGCCGCTGTAAACTGTTGGACCACCTTCGCCGAAGTGAGGCCAGTAAAGCGGACCACCTACACTGCCGCCAAACTGGCGGAACAATCGCTCGACTCTTTCAGTGCGCCCGCGACCAAAATCGTTTGGATACTTGTTGAAGGAGTTGAGTTTCGGACTGTTGTATTTGATGAACGCGCTGCCGTGAAAGTCGTTCGTGCCGTTTTGTGAAACGACTTTGATCTGCGCGCCGGAGTTTCGGCCGTCTTCGGCAGAATACGTTGACGACGAGATCTGCATCTCCTTCACCGATTCCTGATTCGGTGTTACGACCGCAGCACCGCCGTGGCTGAGACTGTTGACACTCACGCCATCGATCTGAAAATTGTTTGCCGAGATGCGTTGACCGTTCGCGGTGATCTGAGGTTGGTTCTCAGCCTGGAAGATCGAGATGTTTGAACCGCCTGGTCCGGGCGAGTTTGGCAGACCGGTTGCGCCTCCGTTCGGATTGCGTCCTGCGTCACCGAAGACTCCGGGCGTGAGCCGGGCCAGCTCGTAAGGATCGCGACCCGTCTGTGGCAATCGCTTGACCTCGGCGGCCGTCACTGCCTTATTGATGTTTGCGTTCTCGGTTTCGAGTTGCTGCGTGGCTTCATCGGCAATCGTAACCACGGCCGTAATCTCACCAATCTCCAAAATGACGTCGACGCCTTGCACATTTTCAGCGTTGACGCTGACGTGTTCAGAAACTGATTTTTTGTAACCGGCTTTCTCGACAGTCAGCTCGTACTGGCCTGGAGCGAGGCCAGTGATGCGATAAAAACCCTCGCCGCTGGTGTTAGTTTCCTGAATTTTGCCGGTTTCGAGATCTTTGAGAATGACCTTCGCATCTGGGACAAGCGCGCCGCTCGAGTCGGAGATTGTTCCCTGCACGCCCGCACGGAATTGAGCGTTCGTAGTCATTATTGCGCACAAAAGAAAAAGACCGCACGCGGAGATGCGGACCAATCGGTAGATAGTTCGCGACATTGCACGACCCTCCTGAAGCCAGTGTTATGCTGAAATGCTTTCGCTAAGAAGTCGGGGGATTTTTCCGGGGGACGATACAAGATAGCACAGAACCGAGCGCGGTAGCGCCGGGTAATTAGGCCATCGAGCCCGCTGGATGACGTTGACCCGGCGCTACCGCGCTCGGTTCTGTTAGTATCCGGATCGCTTTGCCACCCGAAGAGACTACAACCTGGACCGAGCCACCGCAGTCGCCGTCGTTGGAGGCGCATACGGTCCACGTGTGGCGCATCTCGCTGGACCAGCCGGACGATAGATTGGCTCGCTTTCGTCGGACCTTGGAACCGGACGAGCTCAACCGCGCCTCTCGGTTTCATTTCGAGAAGCATCAACGACACTTCATCGTCGCGCGCGGCTTTCTACGCTCGGTTGTTGCGCGTTACCTCGAGACACGGCCTGAGGCGCTGCAGTTCTCATATGGCGCGTACGGCAAGCCGGGGCTCGCGAGTGAACACGTTCTGCGCTTCAACCTGTCACACTCGCATGAAGTCGCTCTACTCGCAGTGGCGCTCGATGCAGAGCTTGGAGTTGACGTCGAACACATCCGCGCAGACTTTGCGAGTGAAGAGATCGCGCGACGCTTCTTTTCGCGCGCGGAAGTTGAAGTGTTCAACGCGTTGCCGAAGGAAGAACAAGTCGAGGCATTCTTCAGATGCTGGACCAGAAAGGAAGCTTACATCAAAGCGATCGGCAAGGGATTATCGCAGGCGCTGGACGCGTTTGATGTGACGCTCGCTCCAGACGTCCAACCGGCGTTATTGCGTGTGGAAGGTGATGACGCGTCACGCTGGCTGTTGCGTAATGTTGATGTTGGGGAAGGTTATGCCGGTGCGCTCGCAGTTGAGCGCCCAGTTGCGGAAGTAAGATCTTTTAGACAGGATTTACAAGATTGAGCAGGATTGACATGATAATCCTGCGAATCTTGTAAATCATGTCAACGACTGTCGCACAAATCGATCCCGTCTGTGGAATGACTGTCGATCCGGAACACGCGGCCGGATCGTTCGAATACAAGGGAAAAACTTACTACTTTTGCAGCACGCATTGCGTCCATAAATTCCGCGAGAATCCCGAAGTATTCCTCAACAAGCCGGCTGTACAACCGATCGGCATTACTCGCGAACCGCCGGCAAAACCAAAACCAGATCAGAAATACACCTGCCCGATGCATCCCGAGATCATTCGTGATGGTCCAGGCAGTTGTCCGATCTGCGGTATGGCGCTCGAGCCGCTCACTGTCTCGCTCGAAGAGGAAGAGAACCACGAGCTGAAAGACATGACGCGCCGGCTCTGGATTGCGGTCCTGGCAGCGGTGCCCGTGTTTCTGCTCGGCATGAGCGATCTCTATCCCGGCCAGCCATTGCAACAACTAGTAAGTATGCGCACGCAGCAATGGGTGCAACTCGTTCTTGCGTCACCAGTAGTGCTTTGGTGTGGTTGGCCGTTCTTCGTACGCGCATGGCAGTCGATCGTGAATCGCAGTCTGAACATGTTCACCCTCATCGGGCTCGGCGTCGGTGTTGGTTACTTGTTCAGTGTGATTGCCGTGGTCGCGCCGGGAGTGTTTCCGGCATCGTTTCGCGATGCGCACGGGAATGTGCCTGTTTATTTCGAAGCGGCGGCAGTAATCGTTGCGCTAGTGCTGTTGGGCCAGGTGCTCGAGCTTCGTGCGCGTAGTCAAACTGGTAATGCGATCAGAGAGTTGCTCGGACTCGCTCCGAAGACGGCGCGTCGCATCGCTCAAGGACATGAGGAAGATGTGCCTTTGGACCACGTTCATCCTGGTGATCTATTACGCGTGCGTCCGGGCGAGAGAGTGCCGGTTGACGGTGTTGTGGCTGAGGGGTCGAGTAGCGTTGACGAGTCGATGATCACGGGTGAGCCGATTCCGGTGCAGAAACAAGCAGGCGATCGTGTTGTCGGGGCGACTGTGAATGGAACGGGATCGTTTGTGATGCGTGCGGAGCGCGTCGGTTCGGAAACACTGCTGGCGCAGATCGTGCAGATGGTGGCAGAGGCACAACGCAGCCGCGCGCCGATACAGAAGCTCGCGGACGTCGTGTCGAGCTATTTCGTGCCGGCGGTCGTGCTGATCGCAGTGATCACTTTTATCGTCTGGAGTATTTGGGGGCCGGAGCCGCAGATGGCGCACGGTCTGGTGAATGCCGTGGCGGTTTTGATCATCGCGTGTCCATGCGCGCTCGGGCTTGCGACACCGATGTCGATCATGGTCGCGACTGGGAAAGCAGCGCAGAATGGCGTGCTCTTCAGAAATGCTGAAGCGATCGAGGTCATGCGCAAGGTTGATACGCTCGTTGTCGACAAGACTGGAACGCTGACTGAAGGAAAGCCACGACTAGAGAGCGTTGTCATAGAGAATGGATTTGACGAACAAACAGTGCTGCGCCTGGCGGGAAGTCTGGAGCGAAGCAGCGAACATCCGCTTGCGGCGGCGATCGTTGCGGGCGCGAATGAGCGTGGTGTCGAGATTAAAGATGCGACTCGCTTTCAATCGTTAACGGGGAAGGGCGTGGTCGGCGAAGTCGATGGACATCAAGTGGCTGTCGGTAATCGATCGTTGCTCGACGATCCGAAACTCGATACACGCGCGGAAGAGCTTCGCGCGAATGGCCAGACGATCATGTTTGTTGTTATCGATGGAAAACCAGCGGGACTAATCGGTGTCGCTGATCCGATAAAGTCGACAACGCCCGACGCCGTCAAACAACTACACGCCGAAGGCATTCGTCTCGTGATGCTCACGGGCGACAGCCGGACGACTGCCGAGGCTGTGGCACGCAAGCTGGGGATCGATGAAGTTGAGGCGGAAGTCTTGCCCGATCAGAAAGTCGACGTGGTAAAAAGATTCCAAAACGCAGGACGAATCGTGGCAATGGCAGGCGACGGGATCAACGACGCACCGGCGCTCGCACAAGCTCACGTCGGCATCGCGATGGGAACCGGAACTGACGTCGCAATGAAGAGCGCGGACGTGACGCTCGTGAAAGGCGATCTGCGTGGCATCGTGCGCGCGCGATCGTTGAGTCGCGCGACGATGAGCAACATCAAACAGAACCTCTTCTTCGCCTTCATCTACAACACACTCGGCGTGCCGATCGCGGCGGGTGTGCTTTATCCATTCTTCGGTATCCTGCTCAGCCCGATGATCGCAGCCGCAGCGATGAGCTTCAGTTCCGTCTCGGTTATAGGCAATGCATTACGGCTTAGATCCGATTAATCCGGATTAAAATCAGCGTAATCCGTGGCTAATAATTCGATTGCCCGCAGCGGTGAACATTGCACCAAGCACTTCGTCAGTCACAAACCGTTCATCGAGATCGGACAACTTCACTTCACGATCTGTTCTACCGTTGTTGATATTCACTCCAGCCAATCCATTCCCACCACGATCAAGATCCGTATAGAAGTACATCCACTGTCCCTGGAGCGTCGCAAGCCTTTCACGATGCCAGAGAAAACGTGACAACCGATCCAGTTGTCGCGAAGGATCGATCCGATCCTGCACACGCCGTGCAATCCCAAAACGCTTAAAGCCGGACGAACGTTTTCGTCGATTCGAGGCGGTGGCCAGCGCCTGCAAGTTGGAAAACGAGGAGCGCGACGCCAATCCGGACCAACTCAAACTCGTTGCGATCTGTATGCCGCGAAGCGCGGTCATTGTTGGTCCACCAAAACGGAAATAAAGCGAAGCCGCACGCGCCGCGATTGCCGCGACAGTGCGAAAGATCCCGCGCCCGGGCGGTGTGTGTCGCGCGCGCCAGAGTTGTCGCCCAGTCACAAAATCGAACGCCGCAATCTCTGACTGGCCGCCAATCACGATGTTGTTGCCTTCATTCAACGTACCAAACGAAGGACGCTCGATCTTGTGCGACACCTTCGCCCGTCGCTTGCCGTTACTCACGTCGATAAAAATCAGATCGTCACGATCTGCAATGGCGATCGTGTCTCGATCGGGCATGACGAGGTTTGTGATGCCCTTGTCAGCGCCCTTGTAACGCCACAGGACTTTGCCACTGCGAATATCGATTGCACTCACGCCATACGAGCCGCGCTCGATCGTCTCACCATCTTTCAAACGCGTGAATTGACCGCCAGTGCGCACGTAAAGGACATCTCCAACCAGGACCATTTCCGGCGTCAAGCCCAAATCTTTCGCTTCCCACTCCGTATCGCCACTCTGCCGCGAGATGGCTCGCATGCGCCCGTGACCGGAAACGTAGATCATGCCTTCGGTGAAGATCGGCTCGGCTTCGGTGAGCGCGAGGCCGTCTTCGTTGACGCGATACTTCTCGCGCAGTCGCTCTTTGCCGCCCCGCGCGTCGAACGAAGTAACGCCTTCGTAAAAAAGATACAGACGCCCGTCGATAAACGCGGGCGGGTAATAGTTATCGAGCGTGTAATCGACTTCTTTGCCGGAGTCTTCGGGCCAGCGCGCGGGCATCATCTCGACTTCGCTGATGTCGTACTTCCAAAGCTCGTTGCCGGTCGCCAGATCGAGTACGTGCAACAACGGTCGCCGCTTGAAACCATCGCGCGCGCGGCTCTTCGCGTCCTTCGCAAGCACGACGGCGAGCAGATTGTTTGCTGTGTCGACAGACGTCTGCATCACGGCGCCTTTGATCTTTTCGCTGCGCCAGATCGAGTCGCCTGTCAAAATGTCGACTGCTTCGATGCGCGCCTTATCGCCTTTCTCAAAACTCAGCAACAACAGATCGGTGCCGGAAACAGGAGCGACGTCGGTTTCGTCGAGCGAAGTGTCTTTGCGACGCCAGAGCGTGTCGCCGGTTGAGGCGTCGATCGCGTAGAGCGATTTTTCAGTGCCGACGATGAGCACACCCATTTCAGTTGGTTGATAGAAGCTGATGTCTTTATCGAGTTTTGCTGTCCACGATTGGGCGTGAGCGAGAAGGGAAGAGAGCAAAACAAAGAACACCGGAAGCCCGACAGAGCGGAATAACTTCATGCGACTAGGATAACGCAAATCTGTTATGCTTTGCGGCGAATTATGGCAAAGTTATTCGCCGTCGCCATTATACTCCTGACAGTCGTATCGGCTTCTGCGCAATCGATCGATCCGAATGCGCCGTCGCCCGTGCGCAACAACAGCGTTACGGGCCGCATCGCCGCGCGCGATCTCGGTGATGCGCGATTGACTGATCATTATTACGCTTTAAGAGGCACGCCCGGCGACCTCTTGATAACCATCAATAGTACAAATCTCAACGGCGACGTCGACGTGTTTACGGCGACTACGTTGCGACCGCTGCTCAAACTCACGCTCTACGCTGAGAGCACGAGCCCCGTCACGAAGGGAATCTACCTGCGCAGGCGCGAGGATCTGATCCTGCGCATCGAGGCGCGCAGTCCAAACGATGATGAGGGAACTTACCGTTTGTTCTTTGGCGGATCGTTCGAACCGCTCGTCGGTGGGCCTGAGATCGCGGAAGCAGAAACGCCGGCTACCGAAATAACGACTCCGGGTGGACGCAAGACGAAGCGCGTATCATCGGTTGGTGCAAGGATCGAAGAACCGGAGCCGCCAGTCACTGAAGTAGCAACCGCAACGCCGACACCCGAGCCAACACCAGAAGCAACGCCGGAAGCGAAGCCGGTTGAGACACCGGAAGCGAAACCTGAGAAGTCTCCCGAGGTTGAAATTGAAAAACCCGCGCCCGTACGCAACACGCGCGGCCGCAGACCTGCCGGACGCCGTCCCGCGCCGCGAGTCAGAGAGACACCACCGCCGGTTGCAACAGTCGAACAGCCGAAACCGAAGCCTGAACCCGAGCCGGAAGTTGGCCCACGGCTCGTGATCGAAACGAATGACGGCACACTTATCAATCGATCGATGAGTACGGTCAGACGGGTGACGGTTGAGAATGGTCAGGTAGTCGTGACCGGTAAGGACGGGAAGATCGATCGCATACTTCTAGTAAACGTCGTGCGAATGTCGATCGCTCCTTAGCCACAAAAAAGCACAAGAAAGATTAGCCACAAAAAGGCACAAAAACACATAAAGGGAATTCAGAGTTCAAACATTCAAGCTTTTAGCTTGGTGGTCACCGCGGAAGCCTGCAGGGCTGAACTTTGAATTTTCTTTTTTGTGTTTTTGCGCCTTTTTGTGGCTACTTACCTGCTTTGAGGCTGGCGAGCTTATCCCGGAATTGAGGGAGATCCTCGCTGTTAGGATCTACTTTTTCTAACTGCGCGATCGCATCCTCTGCGGCTTTTGCGTCACCTTTTTGCAAGGTCGTGGCGGCAAGGCCGGCAAGCACCATCACGTCGTCTGACTTCATCTTCATCGCAGCTCGATACCACTTCTCAGCCTGGTCGTAGTGTCCGGCATCGAGGTTCACCAAGCCGAGCAACACGACGGTCTTGTAGTCAGTCGGTTTAAGCGTGTTCGCCTTCAGCAAATATTCAATCGCCTGATCGAAACGCTGAATCTGGTAGTAGAGATCAGCAGCCTGGATCTGCGCTTCGAAGTTTTGCGGCTCGCTGCGCGCCTTCTCGAGCGAGGCCTGAACCTGCGCCTGCATCGCCTGTGGATTCGCCGCATTCTGGCCCTGGCCCCCGACCGGTGGATGATCAGCCGGCAGCGCGCCCGCCGTGGCCGGTTGCATCGCAGCTTTCTGCGCCATCGAGCTGGCAAACATGAAGCCCACGATGAAGCCCAAAAGCAGTCCGATAATTGCGAAAAGAATGTTCTCTCTCGACATGATCTCTCTGGGTTAACTACTTACTCGCCGCGAGTGTCTTTGCTTCGTTGATACGCGCGGTAATCGTTTCAGCGATTTCGGAACCGGGCGGGACTTTCTTCAGCACACGCTGCCAGTAGTCAATCGCCTTCTTGTAATCTTTCGCCTCGAACGCTGCACTGCCGGCGAGTTGCAACGCCTTCGGATTTTCCGGATCGGCTTTCAAAGCAAGATTGATGATCTCCGTGGGCTTGCCTTCGAGACTCCGGCCTCCAGCCATGCCCGTTACAAACGCATACTCAGCCAGGAGATCGGCGTCCTTCGGATTCAACTCAGTCGCTTTCGCGTAAGCGTTGGCAGCTTCGCTGTACTTCTCCATCGAGCTGTAAGAGCGCGCGAGCATGGTCCAACCCTGAAGGTCGTTGGGATTCGACTTCAGACGCTCGGCAAGCTTCGCCACATTAGCCTCGATCTGTTCCTGCGTTCGTTCTGGTGGTGCTTCTGATGAGGCGGCGCTTGGTGGCGCACCGACAGGAGCCGGATTCGTAATCCTGCCAGGCTCACCAATGCTCAGGTAAAAAATGATGGCAACGAGAGGCAATCCAATGCCGAGCAAGCAAGCGGTATTGCGGGCGTTGATGGGCGCGGCGCCGGCAGTGTTCTTCGAGCGCGTGGTCGCTGTGTCTTCGAGCAAGCGACGCTCGATCTCTTCGCGATCCTGTGCGTACTGATCTTCGGCGACAATGCCGTTCTGCAGATCCGCTTCAAGCTCCGAAAGTTGATCTCGATAGACTGCGATGTTCGCCTGTTTTCGATCGTCGTCAGAGACGATGTTCTCTTCAGAACGCTGTAGTACAGGCGGCAAGACGAACGCGAGCGCGATCACGATCAGCAGCGCGCAGATGACCCAGAAAAGAATCATGTCGTCTCCTTTCCGGGAAGAGACGCGAGCAACTCTTCTACGCGGCGACGCTCGTCGGCGCTCAGAGGCTTTTCAGTGATCTGATCGCGTCGTTGCTTGATGTAGTAGAAAAGCAGGTATAAGCCGCCGAGTAGTAACACAAAAGGTCCAAACCAGAGCAGGTAAGTCGTGAATGTGACGCGCGGTTTATACAGGATGAAGTCGCCGTAACGCTGGGTAAGAAACGCGATGATTTCTTTATCGCTCTTACCGGCTTTCATTTGCACACGAATTTCGCGGCGCAAATCTGCGGCGAGTCCGGCAGGCGAATCAGCCAGAGTCTGGTTTTGACATTGAAGGCAACGGAGCTCTTTCGAGAGGTTTTGGAGTCGCGCCTCAATTACCGGATCGTCGCTCGGAACTTCTTCCTCCTGCACCTGCGCCTTAACAATTGGCGCCATCATGCAGATCACGAATATCAGATATGAACAAGTCAGGAAGAGGGGCTTGCCCCCGCTCGCCCAATCCAAGCAACGGCGGGGGCAAG
>DATFDT010000150.1:0-21915 GCA_035251975.1 Pyrinomonadaceae bacterium
GCCCCCGCTCGTCAAATCCAAGCAACGGCGGGGGCAAGCCCCTCTTCCTGACTTATTCTTTTTCCCGGGCTAATTTCCTTCCGGATCGATCCTGATCTTCATTCGCTGCAGAACCTGTAAATCTTCTTCAGTAAGATCGAGGCTCGCGGCTTCAGCGGCACTCTCATCGTCGCCCGCGTGAGGTCGCAGCCCGATCTCGAGCCGCAACGTCAATTCCATTTCATAACCTGCTTCACGCAGGCGCTCAATCGCTTCGGCAACCTTGGTCGAATTCTCTACGGACTCATTGATCGCGGTGCCGATTTCGCGAACGATCTCTTTGGCGTCGTCATCGATTTCCATTCGCTGGTATGCTACGCCAGTCGTCGCGGATTGCCAACTCCCAATCGGCAATTCGCAATCGACAATGATAGACTTGGCGACAATGTTCGGAACGATCGGAATCCTGACTGGCGGTGGTGATGCTCCAGGCCTCAACGCCGTGATTCGTGCTGTGGTGAAAACCGCCACATGCGAGTACGGCATGCGTGTGATCGGAATCGAAGACGGCTTCGAAGGTCTGCTCGGCGCCACCCGCACGCGCGCGCTTTCATCCGGCGACGTGCGTGGTCTATTGCCGCGCGGCGGCACGATTCTCGGCACGCGCAATAAGGGGCGATTTGTTGAAACGGCTTGTGGCGATTCCGAGCGCGATGCGGAGAGCGTCTACCAGGAAGCGATCGCGAACATGAAGATCCTTGGTATCGACGCGCTCGTGGTCCTGGGCGGTGAAGGCACACTCACGATCGCGAATGAGTTCGACAAGCGCGGCGTTCCGGTGTGCGGTGTGCCCAAGACGATCGACAACGATCTCGCCTGCACCGAGCTGACGTTTGGCTTCGTCACCGCACTCGACATCGCGACCGAAGCACTCGATCGTTTGCACACAACTGCCGAGTCACACGATCGCGTCATGATCCTTGAAGTGATGGGCCGTCACGCAGGCTGGATCGCGCTTCATTCAGGTATCGCAGGCGGCGCTGACGTGATCCTGATTCCGGAGATTCCTTTTTCAATAGAAGCGGTCGCGGATAAGATTCGACAACGCGATCTGAGTGGATCAAATTTTAGTATCATCGTCGTCGCGGAAGGCGCTTTGGAGATCGGCCACGAGTTAGTTTATCAAGACAAGGGTGATGGTAATCGTGCACCACGACTGGGTGGCATAGGCCAGCACCTGCAACACGATCTGGAAGAATTAACCGGACGTGAAACACGTTGCGTCGTGCTCGGACATCTTCAGCGAGGCGGCCGGCCCAACGCTTTCGACCGTATGCTGGCGACGAACTTTGGATCGTGTGCGGTCCGGGCGGTGGCGAATAGCAAGAGTGGCGTAATGGTTGCGTTACAGGCCGGGGACGTGGTTACGGTTCCATTGACAGAAGCGATCAGGGGAATTAAGACTGTGCCTGCTAACGGACAGTTAGTACGCACGGCTCGTGATACAGGTATTTCCTTTGGCGCTCCTGACGAGGCCAGTTATCATAAACAACAATAGTTATGTCTCAACAAGGAATTAAAGAGAAACTCCAGGGCGAGCTCGACGAACTCGAAACCGAACTGCGCATTCACTTGCCAAAAGAGATCAAGCGGGCGCTCGAGTTTGGCGACCTGCGCGAGAACTCGGAATACCGCGCGGCGCTCGACCGCCAGAACGTCGTGAAAGCGCGCATCGTGGAGTTGCGACAGCGGATCAGCGAGATAGCCTCGATCGATCCGAACAAAGTGCCACGCGACAAGGCGTCGTACGGCTCGACGCTCGTGTTGTTCGACGGCGAAAAAGACGAAGAAGTGACCTATCGACTGGTGACGCCGGAAGAGAGCGACCCGGCCCAGGGGCTCATTTCTACTACCTCGCCCGTGGGGCGGAGTTTAATGGGGAAAACGGAAGGCGACGAGGTGACCGTCCGTACGCCAGCGGGCGCACGCACCTTCGAGATCAGGCAGTTGCGTACGCTACACGACGAACTGGAAGCTGAACATTAAGTTTTGTCCATAGATTACACAGATGGCGCAGATATCTGTGTCATCTGCGTAATCTGTGGAGAATAAAGTACGCTTATTCACAACCCGGCAAGGAGAAACGAACCTAAAACATGTTCGGGGCAAGTATCGGACGTGCAGCGCAGCGAATCATTGATGCCATAGTTCGCTGGTTGGCTCTTGGTCATATCAATCCCAATATTCTGACCGTCATCGGCGTTGCTTTGAACGTCGGTTGCGGTCTTCTTTTTGGTTTGGGCTGGTTCTTCGCCGCCGGTATCGCACTGATCGTCGCCAATCTTTTTGACATGCTCGACGGGCAGGTGGCCCGTTTGTCGGGCCGGGTAACCAGATTTGGCGGCTTTCTCGACTCCTCGTTGGACCGCCTGTCAGACATGGTGGTCTTTGTGGGCCTGATGGTCTTTTACGCCCGGGATATCGAGTCGCACTCAACTCTTAACGTTTTTCTTGCGGGGGCCGGACTAATGGGCTCGGTTATGGTAAGCTACGCCAGCGCCCGGGCCGAGAGCCTGATTCCCAAGTGTGACGTGGGCTTTCTGCGGCGCCCAGAACGGGTTGTACTCTTTATTATCGGGGCGCTCAGTACTCATCCAGGTTCGTCGAACTTCTTTGCCAATCGGATGCCGGCTGTTTTATGGGTGCTCGCGGTCGGATCTTACTGGACCTTCGCCCACCGCATGTATCACACGTGGCGGGAGTTGACCAAGGCAGAAGCAAAAACAGCAAACGTTGATGCCGAAGCAACGTATGCACAGTCCGCTGGAAGCAAGGAGCGTCCGAAGCGTGCTGAGGTTCCGATTTAATAGGTCCTATTGGACCGGTAGGCCCTATTTATTTAGTTGAGGTAAACGCTTGACTACTTGTCCGTGCTGCGGTTTCAAATTCCACGGCGCATTGAGCAGTGGTTGTAAACAATGTGGCGCTCGCGCCGTCGGTGAACCGCTCCCGAAACCAGCCCAGGAACTCCCCTCCTATGGCCGCGCTTTAGTACTTGCAGTCAGCGGTTCGTTGGTAATCCTCGTCTTTGTTGCCCAAACGCTCATCGCCTTTTTCCAGCGCTCAACCGGATGGGGATTCTGGAACTGGGTAGCAGCAGGTGAGACTGCAGCGTGGCGCTTGAAGTGGGTCTCGATCCCCGTCCTGTTCACCATTCTGTGGATCGGACGCAAGCTCTACCGGTCCATACTGAACCAGCCAGAGCGATTCTGCGGTCTCAAATACGCGCGACGAGGATTGCTCGCGTCGTCCGTCGTGACACTGCTGATCGCGCTGCTGATCGGTATTACAGTTCCCGCACGTATGCAACAACGCCGGCTCTCAAAAGAAGCCGCTGTCCGTGCCGGAGCCTACGCTATCGAACTGGCGCTGACTCAGTACAAAATCAAATACAAAAGCTATCCGGCTGATCTGAGATCTCTGCTGGATCGCACTCCCGATCCGGACGGCACACTCGCCGCGGCACTCCTGAATATCGATCCCACCACCTATCGCCCGAGCGTAGATGTTGCCGCCAACTCAACTGAGAAGACGCGGATGCGGCGCGGTACGGTCATTCGCAAAGCGTCGTTTTCACCGGACCTTGACGATACTCCCTCAGGCGGTCTGGCGTTCACAAACTACGCGCTCGTACTTCCGGGCGAGGACAAGCTCTACGGAACCGAAGACGATTGGGTCATCCAGGACGGAATGATCATGAAGCAATCCGAGATCGCTAATGGCGGTGTCGGACGTTCGGTCTCCGCAGGAGTCCTGCAACCATAGCGACTCAATGTCGTTTCTCGACCGTTTCCGCAAACGCACCGAAGACGAAGCCTCACGAATTGCGCGTCTCTCGAAGACTGGCCGCATGGTCGACGGGAAGATCATTGACGCTGTTTCCGATAACGAAGGTCGAATCCTCCAGGTGAACTACACGTATGAGATCGCGGGGGTTCAATACGAATCCTCACAGGAGCTCAGCGATCTACAGCGACAACGCCCCCACGATTACGCCCCCGGAAAACAGATTGTCGTGCGTTACGAGCCACGCCGGCCCGCGAATTCGATCGTTGTTTAGCCACAAAAAGGCACAAAAGTTTCTAGCCACAAAAAGGCACAAAAGCACAAAATGAAATCTTGCCCATCTCGCGTCTTGCAGGAAGTTGATTGGTTGGCTACAACTGAAAACACAAAATGAAATGTTGCTCATCTCACGTCTTGCAGGAAGTTGATTGGTTGGCTACAACTGTAGGGGCGGCCCTCCGTGGCCGCCCGTCGATTGTTTATGTTTCGTAAAGTATTAATCGCTAACAGAGGCGAGATCGCCGTCCGCATCATTCGTACCTGCCGCGAGCTCGGCGTCAGGTCGGTAGCGATCTATTCGGAACCGGATGTCGAGAGCCTGCATGTGCGCATGGCTGATGAGGCGGTACTGGTTGGACCGGCAGCGTCAGCCCAGAGCTATTTGAAGATCGATGCGATTGTTGCCGCGGCGAAAGCCGTCAACGCTGAAGCGATTCATCCAGGTTACGGTTTTCTCGCCGAGAGTGCTGAGTTTGCGCGTGCTGTCAGCGATGCGGGTTTGGCGTTTATTGGTCCATCCGCTGAAGCGATGGAGGTCATGGGATCGAAGACGAGCGCGCGTCGTGCGGCGGTTGACGCGGGTGTGCCGATCGTTCCGGGAACAGTCGAGCCATTGAGTTCATTTGACGAAGCAAGCGCGACTGCTGAGAAGTTTGGTTATCCGGTGATGTTGAAAGCGGCGGCCGGCGGCGGTGGCAAAGGCATGCGGCTCGTCACGGATAGTTCCGATCTGCGTTCGGCATTTGAAACTGCGCAAACCGAGGCGGCTGCGGCTTTCGGCGATTCGTCGCTCTACCTCGAAAAAGCAGTCGAGCGACCGCGGCACATCGAGATACAGATATTTGGCGACACACATGGCAACGTGGTCCATCTCGGCGAGCGTGAGTGTTCGATTCAACGTCGCCATCAGAAAGTGATCGAAGAGTGCCCGTCGCCGATCGACGATCCGGAGTTGCGGCATCGCATGGGTGAAGCAGCCGTGAAGATCGGACGCGCAGTGAATTACACCGGCGCGGGCACGGTCGAGTTTCTTGTTGCCGATGCGACTCGCGATTTTTACTTTCTCGAGATGAATACGCGGCTGCAGGTCGAGCATCCGGTGACCGAACTCGTTACCGGTCGCGATCTCGTGCGCGAACAGTTTCTGGTTGCGACTGGCGAGCGTTTGTCGTTCACGCAGGACGATGTCGACTGGCGCGGCCACGCGATCGAGTGCCGCATCTATGCGGAGGATCCGTCGAACAATTTCTTTCCGAGCCCGGGAACGATCACGCATCTTCAGGAACCTGCAGGACCGGGGATCAGGATCGACAGCGGTGTCACACGCTTGTCTGAAGTCTCGATTTACTACGATCCGATGATTGCGAAGCTCGCGGTCTGGGGTCGGACACGCGACGAAGCGATCGATCGTCTGAAGCGCGCGCTCGATGAATATGAAGTGTCAGGGATCACGACGACCTTGCCGTTCTTTCGTGAAGTCGTGCGCGACGAGGAGTTTGTTTCTGCACGACTCGATACCGGTTTCATCGCTCGTTTCAATGAGCGCCGCACAGGCCGTGAAGTCGAACTGAGACAGGTTGAAAGCGATTTGGCGGCGATCGCGGCGGGATTGAGTTATGCGCTGCGGAAACAACAAACAGCAACGCCCGCTAAGACTCACACAAACAATCGCTGGAAGTTGTCGTTCCGGAGGAAAATGTGAAGCTCAAAGTCATCTCCGGCGAGCGCGAAGAGGATCTGCTGATCAAACTCGAAGCAGGACGAGTGTTAGCTGAGATAGGTGATCGTGTGTACAACCTCGACGTGCGTGAGACGGAGCCGGACGGGTATCTCTTCTTCCTGAACACGAATGTGCATGAGTGTCGCGTGAGCGAACGTGCCGGCGCGAAAGATACTTTTGACATTTCTGTTCATGGTCGCAGTTATGAAGTGACGATTGTCGATCCGAAACGCTTGCGCAGCGGGCAGAATTCCGATCGACACCATCATGGAGTTGCAGAGATCCTCGCACCGATGCCCGGCAAGGTCGTGCGTGTGCACACGGAAGCTGGCGCGAGTGTTGAAAAAGGCGCGGGCGTGGTGGTTGTGGAAGCGATGAAGATGCAGAACGAGATGAAGTCGCCACGCGAAGGTGTGGTGGTCTCGATCAACGTCAAGCCCGGCGACACCGTGAACGCCGGCGACGTCCTCGCCGTGATCGAGTAGGGCCACAAAAAGGCACAAAGAGATATAGCCACAAAAAGGCACAAAATGAATGCTGAACTGACGCGCTCAAATGATTTACCTTATGTGCTTTTTGTGCCTTTTTGTGACTAAAAATTATGCGGATACTACTGTGGGATATTGATGGGACGCTGATCAGGTCGACAAGGCCTGGTGGCTACAAGCTGTACACGATTCCGGTGCTTGAAGAGGTCTTCGGCACATCCGGACGACTGGCCGATATGCGAGTGTCAGGCATGACCGACTTGCAGATCGTTTTCGAGGCGCTGAATGATGCTGGTATCAGTCAGGAAGAAATTCTTTCGCGTGCAGAAGTGCTCGTGGCGCGTTTGACGGAAGAAGCGAGACGCGTGACAGGTAACGGCGTGAAGTTTTTCGAATTGCTGCCGGGCGTGCGCGAGACTTTGGAAGCACTCGCGGCACACCCACGCTATGAATCAGCACTCGTCACGGGCAACATCAAGCCGATGGCTGAGCTGAAGATGGAACTGGTCGGTCTCGATCAATTCTTCACACTACCGGGCGCGTTTGGCGAGGAGTCGCACAATCGCCGCGATCTTCCGGCACGTGCGGCAGAGCGTATTCGCAAACACCTGCAAATGGATCTCGCGCCGGAGCAATTCATCGTGATCGGCGACACGCCAAACGACATCGACTGCGCTCATCACTTCGGCGCGCGTGCTGTCGCTGTTGGAACTGGTCGGTTCTATTCAACGGAAGAAATACTCACACACAAGCCAGACAAATTCCTGCCTGACTTGAGTGATACCAATCTAGTTCTCAACGTCCTCAGCGACTTGTAGCTGAGTTATCAAATCTGTGGATCGATTCAACGTCCGATTTATCCAGCGTAAAGCTGTGGGCGCCTAATTTTACAAAATAGTGATCGCCCATCTTGGAAAGAATATTAACCTTCTCCAACCTCAACGTACCTTTAGCAAAGCCCAAATCCTCCAGAGTTTTGCTCCCCTTCTCATTTACGACGAGGATGACCTCTTTGCCCTCACCAACGCCGTAACGACTCATGAGTTTCATTGATAAGTCTGAGAACCGGTCGGCCATTACCAGGAGCACCACTGACGTCACCAATGCTGCAACGAGTGCTTGTCGAGAGTAATAATGGTGACGCGTTGCCACAACGTGAGTCGAAATCGAAACGAATAAAGTACACAGTCCAGTCAAAGCGAGAAAATCATATTTATCGGGCGTGCGGTCAGCCAGAATATAGATCACATACATCGCGATTTGATTGAGTAGCACCGATAACGCGAACCAGAAAGAGTATCTGAATATTTGTCTGCCAATGGTTTTTCTTTCCTCAGCGCACTTCTCTTTCGGTTTCGATAGATGTCTAAAAATTAACCATGACCCAAGAAGTATCAATATCAAAATTACGATAGCGATGATCCAATAAGAATCTACCCGCATATTTGGCTTACTGAAACGCAAACACAAATGTGAAGCAAGCAGGGCCAGGAAAAACGGTAGTCCAAGCCAAAGCATGATCGACCTTATGCACGGCTCTTTGCGCATCGATCGTTTACCTGAAGGCTCTTCGTATTCCGCACGGTAAGTGAGGCGGTTATCCAGAGGAGTTTCGAAAACGATAAGCTCAGACCATATAACTCCCGGCAGATAGAGTGATATCGTCAACACTACGCCGATCACGCCACCCCACACTGAACAAACAAAGAGGTAAACCAGCGCCGCATTCCATTCCATCTCCGGCAAGTAACCGATTCTGACGTAGTAACGTGCAAGCAATCCGCCACCAATGGCCAGAAAGATCAGCCAAACAGTAAGGCTCGTGTTTGCTATTAAAAATTTGTCGATCTCACTTGATGACTGCTGCGGTTGGTTTTGAGCAGCTCCGTTTTGGGAGACGACCAGATTTTCGGAAGGAGTGGAGATATTGACGGTTTGCATTTGACCTCACCTATAGAGGGTTTTCGAGGGCGCGGTGACGATAGTACAGGTGTACAGGATTTACAAGATTTTTCAAGATTAACAGGATCTATCTTGTGAATCCTGAAACATCTTGTTAATCCTGTCTCTAAATGCGGTGAAAGCCCTTAAGTATGTCGCGGGTGCTCAGGCGCAGGATCACTGGCCGTCCGTGTGGGCAGGTTGTGGGTGAGGAGGTTTGTAAGAGTCGATCGATTAACCAGCGCATCTTCTCAGGGGCGAGTGGCATGTTGACTTTGATGGCTGCGTGACAGGCGAGGGAGGCGGCGATTTCGTCGCGCATTGTTTCGGGTGCGGCGGTTTTCTTTTCGGCGTCAACGGTCTCCAGCAATTCGAATAGCATGTTGCGTGCTTCGCTGCCGGGCAGATCTGCTGGTACGGCTCTTATCGCAACAGTACGTCCTGACAGTCTCATCAACTCAAATCCGTAACGTTCGAGCTCAGGCACGAGATCGTCGAAGACTGCTGCCTGCGCCGGTGTGAGATCGAAAGTCTCGGGCACGAGCATCTGTTGCGAGTCGGTGCGTCGCTCTGATTCCAGGGCACGATACTTGTCAAAGAGTATGCGTTCGTGTGCGACGTGCTGATCGATCAGCAGCAAGCCCTGATCGTCAGTGGCGATGATGAAGCTCTCGTCGAGTTGGCCCAATGGGCGGATGTTTGTCGAGAGCGATTCGGGAGTTACTTCGCGAGCTATTTTCTCTGCTGAATTCAGTGGAGGAAGAGTAACCGCGGATTTGACTGATTGGGAGGCGGATCGGAGCATGATTTCCAGATCGCGTGCGATCTCGTCACCGGATGGTTCGACTGGACGATGCGGTGGGGATGGCGGTGGGGGGATGAATTCGATTCGAGGTTGCGGCGTGATCGAGCTTACGGCCGCGGTGGCCGTGATTATCGGCTCAGGAACTTGAGGTGGGACGTAGCTCGCACTCGCCAGCGCTGCTCGGACCGACTCACGGACCACGTCAGCAACCGCCGCTTGCCTTCGAAATCGCACTTCGGTTTTTGCCGGATGCACGTTCACATCGACCTCTTCGAGCGGCGTCTCGATGAACAACAACGCCGCCGGGTAAACGCCGTGCGGCAATATCGATCGATACGCTTCCGACAAAGCGCGGCCAATCATGCGATCGCGCACGAAACGTCGATTCACAAACAGATACTGTGCATCACGCGACGTGCGCCGGTCCCTTGGCGCCGATACGAATCCACTGACGCGCGCAAACTGCGGTTCGCCACCGTCCACTTCCAGCAGGTTTTTCAAAAACTCTTCACCGAAGATCTGGTAAGCACGCTCGCGCAGATCCTTTGCGGGCGCGGTGCGCACCACTTCCCTGCCGTTGTTTACAAACGTGAACGCGATCTCAGGATGGGCCAATGCGTAATGCGTGACGAGATTCGTGAGGTGATACGTCTCGGTCGCTTCGGACCGCAGAAACTTTCGCCGCGCGGGAATGTTGAAAAAGAGATCGCGAACGATGAGCGTCGTGCCGCGCGGATGTGCGGCGTCCTTGACATCGCGCATGCGTCCACCGTCGATCGTAACACGCGTGGCGGCGTTCGCGCCCTCGATGCATGTGGTCAACTCAACTTTCGCAACAGATGCGATCGATGCGAGCGCCTCACCGCGAAATCCGAGCGTGCCGATCGCGCCGAGATCGTCTGTCTCGCGAATTTTCGAAGTGGCGTGTCTTTCGAAAGCGAGGATCGCATCGTCGCGCACCATGCCTTCGCCGTCGTCGGAAACTTTCAAAAGGCGCCGCCCGCCCGCTTCGATCTCGATCGTGATGCGCGTTGCGCCTGCGTCGATTGAATTCTCGACAAGCTCTTTGGCAACTGACGCTGGACGCTCCACAACTTCACCGGCGGCGATTTGGTTAGCGACGTGGTCTGCGAGGACGCGGATTTTCGACATTATAGATAAACGACTTGGTGCTCGTTCGATCCGAGATTGATCGCGTTGAAGATCCACTCGATCACGTAAGTGCCGTGGCGGGCCAGCAGCGACGTGATATTGATGTGACGTTCCTGTAGATCCTTGTTCGGGTAAAGCTGATCGAACGCGCGTTGTAACTGCCGGTGCGCCGCTTCATCGCGCGTCATCTGCGCACGCACGAAGCGCTGCTTCAATCCGTCGAGCTGGTAGTTGATCTTCTTGCGTCCCGTCTCGAGCGCATTCGCGAGCGTCGGATCGATCGACTGCAACTCCTGGCGCAAACGATCGAGCTCGTGGTTGACGTTCTGCTCCGCGTCGGCGAAGAGCTTCGCACTGTCAGCCGCCAGATGCTCCTCAACGACGCGCTTGATCACCGGATCGAGTCCTTCAACGAAATCCACCAGCGTCAGGTCATATCTTCCCAGCAGGCGACCGGTGTGGTGCTCGATCATCGTCAGACTTGAACGCGGCAGGATCGGCGTCGCCGGTCGTTCGAGCACGCGATACACCTCGGCAGTTTGCGCAAAGTACGCAATCTCAGCAGCGCCACCGTAATAAGCAATCGTCGGCAACAGGTAATCCTGGACCACCGCGCGCAGCGTCACATTCGGACTGAATCGCTCCGGCTTCTCCTCCGCGAGCCCCGCGAGCTCATCGGCGGTGTACTCCTGCTCGCTGGCTTTCGTTTTATACTTACCATGCTCGACACGCACAACCGCGTGGCGGCGGCCTTCCTCATCGTGCAGAAACAATGGAAACGAATTCGCAGTCGCGAGCACCTGCGCGTGGTATCCCGTGCGCTCAAGCTCAGCGCTTCGTTGTTCGAGCGCCGTGGCGATCTCGGGCGCGCGACGAGCGGCTTCGGAATATAGCGGCGCGGCGAGTTGTTTCAACGCGGGATCGAGTGGGTCCAGAAAGATCAGACCATAACGACCGAGCAGCGCAGTCATCATCCTCGCGAAGCTGTCGACGTAACCGCGACCAGGCTGCCACGCATCCTTCACCAGCGCCTTCATGTCAGCGGCGAATTCCGATGCAGGTAACAACTCGAACAACTCATCGACGACAGCATCGATCGAGTCGTCAAGCTTCACGTGGCCGACTGGTTGTCCTTCGCGATGAAGCGCTTCAGAAACAGCGACACTCTTGAGTTGGCAATCACGACCGATGAGCTCTGCTTTTGCGACTTCGGCAAAATCGTGATCCTCGGCAGCGATCCAGAACACAGGCACGGCCTTGGTATTTCGTTGTTGCAGACAGCCCGCGAGTTTTACCGCCGAGAGTGCTTTGTAGACCGTGTAGAGCGGGCCAGTGAACAATCCTGCCTGCTGACCGGAAACGACCGCGATGCAATCCTCTTCACGCAGCAACTCGATATTCTTCAAAGTCGCTTCCCCCGCTCCCCAACGCTGGTTCATCGCTGCAAGCGCATCGCACACCCGCGCGCGATCGACTCGATACGCGCTCAAGACTTCCGGCACGCGTTGCTGTAATTCGTGATGAAAGCGAACTGCTGAAGGATAAAAGTTACGCAGCGCGACCGGGTCTTTAAGATAGTCGAGGAAGAGACGCGACTGGTGCGGAATTAGATCGAAAGGCAGCGACTCGACGCGCAGTCCTGATTCTTCGGGGGTGCTATAACAAGCGGCTTCGGCTGTACTCAAGATGTTGGTGCTCCTGCGCCGGGCATTTTACAGGTAAATCATGCAAATCCTGTAATCCTGTCCAGTACTGACTTAATCTCCGCGCGAGCCGTTTCATCCGGCTCACGTAACGGCGCACGCACCGCTCCACCGCGATAGCCCGCGAAATCAAGCGCTGCCTTCAACCCGCCGATTCCATACTTCGTCGTTACGGCCGATGCGAGTGGCGTGAGCTCTTCCTGCAACTTCTCCGAATCTTCCCCGGCAGCAAATGAGCGAAAAATCTCGACACAAACTTCCGGCACAACACATCCCACCGCGAGAATTCCACCCGTCGCGCCCACGCGCAACGCGTCCAGTAGCACCGTTCCATTGCCCGTCATCACTGCGAAGTCCCGCGGGCAAAGCTCAACCGTTCGACGAAAGCCTGCCACGTCGTTCGAGCTGTCTTTCACGCCGATGATGTTTGGATGTTCACTCAGACGCGCGACTGTTTCGGGTTCGATCTTGATTCCCGTGAGCGGCGGCATGCTGTAGAGCAACACCGGCACCGGCGCCGCGTCAGCAACAGCCGTGTAGTAGTTGACGAGCGTCTCCTGCGTGATTGCCGGACGATAAAAATAAGGCGTGATGACGAGCACTGCTTCCGCGCCCGCGCGGGCGGCGTTCTTGATCTCTTTGATCGTGTTGACGGTGCTCTGTTGTCCCGCGCCAACGATCAAAGTCGAGTCAGTCGCAGCGCGCGAGACTTCGATCACTTCGAGATACTCACGCTCGTCGAGATGAACGCGTTCGCCAGTCGAGCCGAGGACAACAAAGCCGATCACGCCGCGCGCGCTCCACTCTTTGATGTTCGAGGTGATGTCTGTTGCAGAGATCCGGCCGTCGGGATCGAATGGCGTTGTCGTCGGGAGCAGAATTCCTTTTAACGAAAGCATGTTTAGACAGGATGACAGGATTTACAGAATTAACAAGATAAATCGGTAGTGGGTACTAGTGTGTTGCAGCGGATCCACGCAACATCGGTTGGAGCGGGGGCAAGCCCCTCTTCTGACTTGTTCTATTCTCAGTTGCGGAAATCGTCTAATGGAAACTTGAATCAAAAAATAGAACAAGTCAGGAAGAGGGGCTTGCCCACGCTGGTTGAAAAACCAGCAACACACTAATACCCCACTACCAGATAAATCAGTGAAACAGATCTCTAACTCCGATCGCGAAGAATATATTCCCACGACCTTCACTCGGGCCTTGTTTGACGTTCCATGCGTAACCAAAAGTGAAATGCGCCGTCGTGGCCAGTTCGAAGCGAATGCCGGCGCCGGGGCCATAACGCGTGCCGCCAAACGCTCCGTCACGCGGGCTGATCCGCGCCATGTCAAACACGAACACCGGACTGATCGAATAGATGTTTACATCGTTGAAGAGCGTGTTCAAAGTGCGGCGCGTGAAAGCCATGTCGTCTTTGGCTTTCTTCTCCGCCTTTTTTGTATCGATCTGATTAAACTCAGATGTTAATTGTGTTCGCAGTGTCTCGACCCGGCTTGTCGCCGCTGTGAGCGCAGCATCCTTCAATGTGCCATTCAGATCTTTTTCACATGCCTGCTGCACGTTCAGTAGCTGGTCATCGTCAGGATCCTCGGAGACCACCTCCTGGATGGTGCCGTACGGAACACGCGACGCAATCGCATCTCTGACTCGTCTGGATACGGCTTTGATCGCATCTGTGCATGCCTCGAACAGATCCTCCGCTTGTCCGGCGTGCGTTCCCTGCGCGGTGTTAACGACAGTTTGTAAATCCTGGAGGGTGGTTTGAGCGGCGGGCAATTGTGCGACGACGTTCGAGTAATGAGGATCCTTTGAGTAGTAAAAAACCTCGAGAGTGCTGGTCACACTCGTGATCGAGCCTTCGAGTTGATCGTTGAACTCATCATCAGCCGTGAGCTCTTCAGGAACAAGCGTCTGTCGCCAGATTCCGTAAGCTGCCGTGAAGTTGTAACTAAAAAAACTCCGTCCCCCAGACCCTTCGGCACTCTGGAAGAAACGACTACCGGGAATCGCGCGAATCACCGGATTAGCGCGAATCTGCCAGTTGTCACTCGCGATCAGAAACTCTTTGTTGTTCCCGCCAAAGAATCGTTCCGGCAGCGGAACCCTTCCCGGGACCTGAAGTTTTCCCACCGTGAAGCGCGATTCCAGATCGAGCAAGTGGTGATTGCCGAGTGAATACCAGAATTGATGACGCGCATCGAAGATATGCTTACGCCAGTCGACCCGTGCGGCTGGTCCAACTGAACCCAACTCGAGACCATACGAGGCTGAAAAGATATTGCGTGCAAACCGCGAATCCATCCCGCCATAGAGTTTCAACGTGCCGAAGCCCGCATTCCGGACTGTGTTTGGCGCGAGCATCAAAACACCGGCTTCAGTTTGACGGTTACCACCATCGAGTGCGGCGCCAAAGCGCAGACTCAAATTACCTCCAGCCAAAGGCTTGGTCACTCCGGCGAAGTGAAGCATCACATGACCACCTCTGATGTCGCCGGCGCCAGTCGGTAGTGAATAGTGTGAGAAGTTGACTAGCCAATCCGCGTGGGCGAGCCAGCCCGGATTCTGGACGTCAGAATCATACGTGCCTTCCAGCGCGGCAGAAACGTTGTGCATTCGTGGCGAAGCTTCGCCCTTGATGATCGCCGAGTTGAACGGCAGCTTCCCGATCCGGCTCGGCTTGTACTCGAAGCGTCCGCCACCAAACATCAGATCAGTGGAGTCGTAGCCACCGAGAGGTACGAAATGAAACGGACTGGAATCCTGCGTGAGGGCTGTGGTTTGTCCGGCAGGAGTCTGCGGCGTTTGCCGTTCTTTCACGCGTTCTTCCGGACGAGCGCTCAACACGGGCAAGATCTGCGTCGAGTAAATTCGGTAAATAACGTCGACCTGACCGTCAATGCAATTCTCGACGCTCACGAATTCGAGTTTGAGTTGGACCCGGGCATCGCTTGTGTCAGGCAGGAAGTTTTCGTCTTCGATTATTTTGAGCGCCTTGTCAGAGACGTCCGCGTAGGTGAACGGTTTGCCTTGTATGAGCGCTGTGATCTGGGCGCTGGCGCGCTTTTGGCGTGCCTTAACCCAGGGGAGAAAAAGAAACGGATCATCGATGCGAATGCTTCGAACCTTGTAATTCGCTGTTTCGAGGTTGATGCCGTCGCATGAACCGACCGGCTGATCTGTTTCAACGACCTTTTCTGCCTGACCAAAACATAATTGGGCGCCGTAAGAAAGTACGGATAGAAGAAAGACTGCTCCCACAAAGGCGCCACGGCGCCAGTTACTTTTTCGGTTCATGATTTCGGGGACTGGCGCTCTTCTCTGTGCAACCTCTGGGTTCTCTGTGTCTCTGTGGTTGACTCTTCTTAGGCATTCGTTAACCACAGAGACACAGAGAACCCAGAGGTTGCACAGAGAAGCAGCCGCAAGAGACTTATTTCTTCAGCGTCTTTTGAACGGTCTTCTGCGCATCTTCCTGGTCAATCTCGCCGTCCTCTGCAGCCTTGGCATCATCCGCTGCTGGTCCAAGTGCAAACGCAGCCTGGTTAGCGCTGAGACCCTTGGACGCCTTCTCAGCCTTGGAATTCAGGGCCTTATCGACATCCACGTCGAGGCTCACGATTGGATCGCCAAAAGGATCGGTCTTCTTGGTGCGCTCAAATAGCTGGAAATTGATGGTCCAGGAAACCACATCGCCCTGGGTGTCTTTCTCGAGCCCAAAGATAACACGTCGCAGTCCGTTAGGAGTGTTTAACTGAAAATTGACCTTAATTTTGATGACGGTTGCCTTAGTCGACATTGTCTGCTCCTTGTCTTCAGCAAAAGTGCGACCTACTTGTATGTCTAAAAACAAGTGAACTGTTTTTAGGAAACATCACTCCTTCGGCTGGCCGGCACCGCTTTGTTGTTCGATATTCTGCGTGTTGCTCTTTTGCCGCAGCAGATTCTTGATGCCGAAGAGCGATTCCAGTGCGTCTTGCCAGAAGGGCGCGCCGACACTTAATAACATAACCATGATGGCCCAACCAACAATCGTTGTTATGTCTGACTTACGACTTTGCCACCATTGCCCGGGCGTTTGGTTCTGCCACTTGTAGACGTTCGCCGGACCTTCGACGAGGGCCATGCCCCACACGCTGCGATTCCCTGAATCGTCAGCCGCAACGACCGTAATCAGGCCCAGACTCCAGAAGAACGATCGCAACTGTTGCATGCTGAGCGGGCTGAACCCGAATCCCTGGTACGTGTTGGAGAGAGTCTCGATCTCCTCGCGCGACTGAACGAGCGCTTCTTGTACGTTTGCAGGTGTGGGTGTGGGCGCGGCTTGTGCTGTTGCGCGTTTCGATTGTTCGAGGATCTCCGGTCCTTTGTCCAGGATCAGACTGCGCTGCACCTCACTGCTCGAAAGGCTCTTGTACACGTTGAAGAAATTTGCGTTCAGCACGATCACTACGAAGATGCTGATTACGATCGCGGCCGTTTTCATGTGACGGGCGTAACGCTCGTCAAAACTTTGCGTGACCGTGTCAAACCACACTTCAACCTGGTCGATCTTGTTGCGCAGTGGCGAAGTTGCGTCGACAAACTTCTGACTGAGATCGCCGAGCAGTTTTGCTACTTCCGCAAGATTGCCTGACAACTTTTGCAGCGCCCCGATTTCGCCCGTGTTTCCGGCAGCGTTCGCGATCTCAGTTTCTTTCGCAATGGCGGTTTGGGCGTCGCTGAGCACATCGAGAAGTGAGTGAAAGTCCAGTTGTCCGAGGCGTAGCAGGTCAGCAAACAGGACTTTCGGTTTGACCTGGCCGCCATCGAGGATAGTGCTGACGTTGGTGAAGATCGGTGCGAGGATCGAGCGAATCTCGGCGATCTTTGTGCTCGCTGAGCCACGCAACATCGGATCGTTCGTTATCGCGTCGATTGCCTGACGCAGATCGTCGATGCGATCGCAAAGCACCTGAAACTTCTGCACGTAGTCAGGAAAGAAATCTTCCGACTCGAGCTTGCCCATGACTTTGAAAAGATCGTCTTTCGAAAGTGAGTCGAGCACTGCATTTCCCCAGAGAGTTTTGCGGCCGATGTTTTTGAATTGATCCAGGACTTTGTTTTTGAAGACGTCGGCAGCAGTTTGGGGCAAGTCGATCTTCATCCCGAGAACTCTTTTCACGGTTGTCAGAATGAGAGTTACGCGCGGGATCGGCGGTTGTGGCTCAGGATTTTGCACACCAACGACCTGCTCGTAAAGATCTTTCAGCGAGCCTTCGATCTGGCGCGACTTCATCTTAAAAATCTTCTTGATTAGGGTTTGAATCGCCTGCACGAGCAGACTGAGGACCAGCAGAATAACGACGAGAGCGATTATCGTGTTGAGGATACCGAGATCCATAAGCACTCCTTTGGGGGAAAGGTCTACTTCATCGCCACAAAAAAGCACAAAACACTCAAACGATCAATATGAATTTCAGCCGCGGCTGGTTTTGTCCGTCTTTGCGTCTTTGCGTGAACTGTTTTAATTTCTACTCAAAAACACCATGCCAGACTATCGCTTTCTCCAATTCGACGTATTCACCGATCGCTCCTTCTGTGGCAATCCCCTCGCGGTCTTTCCCGACGCCGAAGGTATACCCGACGAACAGATGGGCAAGATCGCGCGTGAGATGAATCTCTCTGAAACCGTCTTCGTACTCAAATCAGAAGCAGACGAAGCACTGCGACACCTGCGTATCTTCACGCCTGCGCGTGAGATCCCGTTTGCGGGCCATCCGATCGTCGGCACCTGGGCCGCGCTCGCGGGCCTGGGTGTGGTCCCGCTTCCCGACGGTGGTAATGGTTGGCAGAGGATCTTTCACGAAGTCGGGATCGGAATCCTGCCGGTCGATATCGAATTTAAAGACGGACAAGCGGTGCAGGTCGTCATGACTCAAGGCAAATTCGAGATCATCAGCGAGATCGACGATCCACACGAGCAAGCCGAGGTCGCGCGCTCACTTGGTCTCGCTCGCGAAGATCTCGACGAGAATTTGCCGATACAAGTGATCACGACCGGCTTGTCATGCCTCGCAGTTCCGATTCGCTCGCTTGCAGACTTGCGTGACATCCGTGTCGATGCCGCACTGCTTACAGACATCTACCAGCGTCATGGCGGCACCGGCTGTCACGCGTTCACGCGCGAGACGCTCGAAATCGGCGCGGCTCGTGCTCACGCGCGCTTCTTTGCTCCGGCTGACAACATTCCGGAAGATCCCGCGACCGGCAGCGCGTGCGGCGCGTTGGGCGGTTATCTCATTCATCACGGTGCGTTGAGTTTGGAGCCCGACGAGGGTCGCTACAAATTTGTAATTGAACAAGGCGATTTCATTAACCGGCCCAGCCGCATCAATCTTAACGTCAAGGGCCAGGCAGGAAACGTCGAGGAAGTGAAGGTCGGTGGATCAGCCGTGCTCGTCGCGCGCGGCGAAGTGATCGTCTAAACATGCTCGATCTAATGATCATCGGTGCTGGTCCGGCTGGATTGTCTGCTGCGGAAGCGGCGCAGCAGGCGGGTCTCGATTACATCGTGATCGAGAAAGGCACGATCGCGAACACGATTCGCCAGTATCCGGTCGGTCGCGCGATGTTCTCCACACCAAACGAAGTCGAGATGCATCCGGGCAAACTGCGGCCCGTGCGCGAGAAGCCGACACGCGAAGAGATGTTGTCTCACTACATTCACTTCGTGCTCGATCTCGATCTCAAAATCAATACTGGCGAAACAGTTGTTTCAGTAAACGGGAACATAAACGAGGGTTTCGCTGTCAAAACTGACCGAGGCGAGTACGAGGCTCGACGTGTGTTGTTTGCAATCGGAGCGATGGAGCACCCGCGACGACTGAATGTGCCTGGTGAAGATTTGCCGAAGGTGCATCATCTTTTCGTCGAGCCTTATGCATACATTCGCAAAGACGCGCTCGTCGTTGGCGGTGGCAACAGCGCCGCCGAAGCCGCTTTGTTTCTCTCGGAAGAAGGCGCGCGTACGACGATGGCCATCTGGCGCGACGACTGGGAGAACCGCGATCCGAAGGCCGGCGCAATGAAACACTGGGTGCGCACGCCGCTCGAAGCCGAGGTCACAGCGGGCCGGCTCAAAGTCGTGCTTTACAAACACGTCGACGAGATTCGCGAAGATACGGTGACGTTGACGACTGAGACCGGCGAGTCGATGACGATTCCGAACGATGTCGTGTTCGTGCTGGTCGGCAGTGACGCTGATCTGACGTTATTGAAAGAACTCGGCGTGCAGACTGAGCCGGGAAAACTCGCTGAAGTTCCGGTCTACGATCCTGAAACTTTTGAGACGAACGTGCGTGGTGTATACGTCGCCGGACACTTCACGCATGCTCGACATATCAAAGCTGCGATCGACGTGCCGCGTCAAATAGTTCCATTGATCGCACAAGATCTTAAAAGCCGTTAGACAGGATTTACAAGATGTTTCAGGATTGACAGGATCTAATCTTGTAAATCCTGAAACATCTTGTAAATCCTGTCTCCAACTAGCCGCGCAGGAGAAGCTCGATGACACGTGTCACGTTACCAGTCTTCCTACTCATCTGCCTCGCATCTCCAATCAAGGCGCAAAAGAAAACCGTATCGTCCCTATGCACGCGTGATAACGCTCTCGACACCGCTAAACAACAGGTCCTCATCACGCGCACGTTCGACAATCCCGTCCATCGCATCACCGTCCTCGTGCGCGCTGCGGATCTACTCTGGTCACACGATCAGGAAAAGTCGCTCGCCGCGTTCATGGAAGCCTTCGATCTCGCTGAGCAGAATTTCAAAGAGAAAGGCGATCAGACGCAGCGCACCTCGAGCAGCCAGTTCGCCGCAGTAATCCCTGTTCCCGACCAGCGTTTCATAGTGCTCTCGGCGTTCGCCAAACGCGACCCCGCGCGCGCCCGCAAGCTATCCGAGCAGATGTTGCGCGACGACGCTTCCGAAGCCGCCGACAAACCCGCAACCGACGATCAATCAAAACGCCGAACTGCCGACAAACTATTAACAATGGCCTACGGTCTCGCGGCGACGGATCCACCAACGGCTGTTAACTTTGCGCGCCAGAGTTTTCGTTATCCAGCGACGCTACAGTTACCGCTCTTCCTGTACCAGCTTGCGAAGTCGGGCAAGCCGCTCGCGGATCAATTTTACGTTGAGGCGCTCAATGCTTACGGCGCCGCGCCGATGGACCAGTTTCTCTATCTCTCGTCTTATCCATTCGGCAACAAGCGCGAAGCCGGTGAGATGCCGGGCTACACTTTCTATACCATTCCTGATGGCTTCACACCGAGTCCTGCCTTGCAACGGTTGTTTGTTCGCGCCTTGCTCGCAAGAATCGAAGGCGCGATGCAGACACCGGTGCAAGAGCCGCGTTATGGCTACTCCGATCACGCACAGATGTGGCTCGCTCTCAATCGTCTTGAAAAGCAGGTGCAGTCAGACTTACCGGAATTTGCCGATGCATTCGCGCAATCGAAAGACAAGCTGTTTGCTGTGTTGCCGGCGTACGTACAAAAAAATGTCAACCTGCGGGTTACTATGACTGACCCGCCGCCAAGATCGTTTGACGAACAGGTTGAAGCGGCCGAGAAACGAACTGACGTCGGGTCGCGCGATCGGGATTTGGCGTTTGCTGTGATGGGCGCGAAAGACCAACCATTGGACAAAGTGCTCAGCGTGATCGACAAGATCTCCGAGTCGGGTGTTCGCGACTCGCTGGCGAACTGGTTTTATTACTTTCGCAGTCAATCACTCATCAAAGACAAGAACTTCTCGGAAGCGAGAAAGTTTGCGAGCAAGGTGACGGAGTTGGACCAGCGCGCGTATTTGTACACGCGCATCGCAGAGGAGTCGCTCAAGGCCGATGAAGATCAGACGGAAGTGCGCGAGATGCTGAACGAGGTGGCGAATACGATCAGCAAGGCGCCGAAGACGATCGTCTCAGCGCGCGCGTTACTCGCGCTGGCCTATCTATATGCGAGAGTGGATGTGAACCGCGGTGTGGAAGAGTTGGGCAATGCTGTCACAACGATAAATGCGCTCGAGTCTCCTGATTTCTCGCGGCCGTTTATGATGATAAAGATCGAAGGGAAGGCGTTCGGCAGTTTCGCGTCGTATCCAACACCCGGCTTCAATCCCGAGAACGCGTTTCGTGAAATGGGCAAACTCGACTTCGACGGCAGCCTCGCGCAAGCCACAAACTTCAGCGACAAATCACTACGCGCGTTAACCACCCTCGCAGTCATTGAACCATGCTTCGAAACAATCAGAGCGCCGAAAACACGGAAACCTTAGTACAAAAGGCACAAAAGCACATAGGCTGAAATAGACAGCGCCCATTTTTATTGGGCGCTTTCTCATTTCTTTTGTGTGCGTTTGTGCCTTTTGTGTACTAACTAATTCTTCGGGCGACGCCCGTCTGTTGCGCAGCGGCCTCGACCTCACGTGCGACTGCCTCCGCCACGCGCTTATCGAAAACCGACGGGACAATGTATTCCGGCTGCAGCTCGGTATCGCTGATTATCCCCGCAATCGCATATGAAGCCGCGAGTTTCATCTCCTCATTTATACGCGCTGCACGACACGCCAGCGCGCCACGAAAGATTCCGGGAAAGCTCAGCACGTTATTGATCTGATTCGGATAGTCTGATCGTCCAGTCGCCATCACCGCGACGTACGGCGCCGCATCCTCCGGCATAATCTCCGGCACCGGATTAGCCATCGCAAACACGATCGGCTTCTCAGCCATGTTCTTAACATCTTCCGCATCGATCACGCCCGGCACTGACAATCCGAGAAACACGTCCGCGCCTTTGATCACCTCGTGAACAGTTCCCTTTTCTTCATGCAGGTTCGTGTTCTGCGCGTACCAGTCTTTCATCCAGTTCATGTTTTCCCTGCGCCCGCGGTAGAGCGCGCCGGTCTGATCGCACCCAACAATATTTTTCACGCCCGCCGCCATGA
>DATFDT010000151.1:0-6951 GCA_035251975.1 Pyrinomonadaceae bacterium
TGGCTCGGTTGGTATCTCCGTAGCCGCGCACAATTCGCTTTGCTCGAATCACATTTACAAGTACGGCACTGAAGAACAGAAGAAAAAGTATCTCGCGCCGTTAGCGAGTGGCGAGCATCGCGGAGCGTGGGGACTTACTGAACCCAGCGCTGGCTCCGATGCGTCGGGAACGAAGTCGACTGCCGTGCGAACCGATGGTGGCTGGATCGTCAACGGATCGAAGAACTTCATCACGCACGCAATCCACGCTGACACTTGCGTCGCGATGGCGGTGACTGAGAAGGCGCAGAGAAGCAAAGGCATCTCGGCGTTCATTTTTGAGAAAGGCCAGAAGGGTTTCTCGCCGTCGAAGAAAGAGAACAAGCTGGGGCTGCGTGCGTCAGAAACTGCGAGCGTCGTGTTTGAAGACTGCTTTGTGCCGCAGGATCAGATGCTTGGCGAAGAAGGCCAGGGGTTTGTGAATTCGATGCAGATACTCGACGGTGGTCGCATCTCGATCGCGGCGTTGGCAGTCGGTATCGCGCAGGGCGCATACGAGTCGGCGGTGCGTTATGCGAAAGAGCGGCAGCAGTTTGGAAAACCGATCGCGGAGTTTCAGGGGATCCAGTTCAAGCTTGCGGACATGGCGACGCAGATCGACGCGGCGCGCTTGCTGATGTATCGCGCGGCGTGGATGAAGGATGAAGGCAAGAAGACGACGAAAGAGTCGTCGATGGCGAAGCTGTATGCGTCCGAAGTGAGTGTGAAAGTTTGCGAGGAGGCGATCCAGGTACACGGCGGGTATGGTTACACGAAAGACTATCCGCCCGAGAAATACTGGCGCGACTCGAAGCTCTGCACGATCGGAGAAGGAACTTCGGAGATCCAGCGGATCATCATCGCGCGCGAGATCCTCCGATCTGTCTGATCACAAAAGGCACAAAGCAGATCACAAAAGGCACAAAAAGATCTTTTGTGCTTTTTGTGTACTAAATGATGGCTAATCTTAGCGAGCGCGTGAGTCGAGGTGAGGCGGCGGCGGTGGCGCGTGCCATCTCAAAGATTGAAGATGGTGCGGATGGCGCTGCCGAGTTGATGAAGGAGATTTATCAACGCTCGCGCGGCGCCCTCGTGATCGGAATCACAGGCGCGCCTGGCGCCGGCAAGTCGTCGCTCGTCGACAAGCTCGCGATGTTTTATCGAAAGAACAACGATCGCGTCGGTATCGTCGCGGTCGATCCGTCGAGCCCGTTTTCCGGTGGCGCTATCCTCGGCGATCGCATACGAATGCAGGCCCTCGGATTGGACGACGGCGTTTTCATCCGCTCGATGGCGACGCGCGGCAATCTCGGTGGCCTCGCGCGCGCGACGGTCGACGCAGTCGCGATTTTGGACGCTGCTGGTTACGCGAAGATCATTGTCGAGACAGTCGGCGTCGGTCAGGACGAAGTCGAAGTCGTTAAAGCGGCTGATGTTTCGGTGGTCGTGTTAGTCCCCGGCATGGGCGACGATATTCAGGCGATCAAAGCTGGAATCATGGAGATCGGCGACATCTTCGTTATCAACAAAGCCGATAAAGAAGGTGTTTACGCAACTGAAAAGGAGCTCGAATCGCTCCTGTCGTTGGCATCGCGCGATGATGGCTGGGATCCACCGATCGTCAAAACAGTCGCAGTGGCAAATCATGGCGTGTCTGAGCTGGCGCAGGCAATCGACCGTTTTTCCACGGCGCAACTCGGGCCTCGTGTGAGTAGCGAGCGGCGCCGGGCTATCGCGCGCTGGCGAATTGTTGAGTTATTGAGAGAAAGTCTGCTCTCGCGCATTTTGGGAACTGATGCCTCGGTTGCTATGCTTAACAAGCTGGCCGACGAGGTTGCGACGCGCCAAAGAGACCCGTATTCTGCGGTTGAGGAGATTATTCAGGCTGCGAAAAGTTGATCACATCGGAATAGCCACGAACAGCATCGAAGAGGGTTTGGCAATGTGGCGCGATGTGCTCGGGTTGAAAGTCGACTCGACCGAGGAAGTAGCCGAACAGGGCGTAAAGGTGTGCATGCTGGCCGTGGGTGACACTCACGTCGAGCTACTCGAGCCACTCGCCCCTGACACGGCCGTGGGAAAGTTTCTCGCTAAACGCGGGCCGGGAATGCACCATATTGCAATCGAGGTTGAGGACATCCACGCCTCGCTCGCCGAATTGAAGAAAAAAGGAGCACGGCTCATCGACGAAACGCCGCGAGTGGGTGCGGGCGGTTGTCTGGTTGCTTTTGTGCATCCCTCATCGGTAAATGGAGTGCTGCTTGAGCTGGTGCAGCATCAATAGTTAGGAAAGGACAGTATTTTGACTTCTACAAAAAAAGCTCTCATCGCGGCCGCTGTGGCAGTGATCTTTGCGATGGGTTTGATCTTCTGGCAGGTCAAAGCTCGAAAATCAGGCCCCGTCGAACTCACATCTGAAGATATGGCGATCATCGCCGAAGATCAGCCGCCGCAACTGCGCGCCCGCCTGGCCACTGACGAAACAGCACGCAAGGATTTCGCACTGCAGGTGCGACAACTACTCGCTGTGGCTGAAGAGGCAGAGGCGAACGGCGTAGGTAACGCGCCCGAGATGAAGCGTCAGCTCGAGTTTCAGAAAACCAGCGTCATTGCCCAGAAGTATTTGGAGAAGCAGGGCGAGGCCGGTGGGGGCGACATTACTGACGCCGAGGTCGACGAGTACTTTAAACAGCCAGTGAATCAGGCGAAGTTTGATCAGATCATCGCCGATGCGAAGAGCGAAAATCCGCAGTTGCAGTCACAGGAGATTCCACCCGAGCAGCTAAACATGTTCAAGCAGCGTCTCGGCCGGATCTACATCGCCGAGAAGAAGGCGCTTGAGAAGGGCATTGACAGGGAACCCGCTGTTCGTTTGCAGATGCTTTTGCAACACGCGCGTGTGCTGGCGCAGAAATACGCCATGGACAAGCTGAAGGACAAGATGACGGCGACTGATGAAGAAGTAAACGCATACCTCACGAGCCATCCTGAGCTCGACACGGACAAGAAGAACCGCGCCAAGGCGGAAGAAGTGTTGAAGCGCGCGCGCGCCGGTGAAGATTTCGGCAAACTCGCGGCGGAGTTTTCAACTGACGGCAGCAAGGATAAAGGTGGCGATCTCGGTTGGTTCGGACGCGGTCAGATGGTTCCCGAGTTTGAGCAGGCCGCTTATGCACTGAAGCCGGGCGAGATCAGCAACGTGGTCCAGAGCAAGTTTGGTTATCACATCATCAAGCTTGAAGAGAAAAAGAACGAAACCAAAGACGGCAAAACGGAAGAGAAGGTGCATGCGCGCCACATTCTGATCAGCGACGCGGCGGCCAATCCATTTGGAGGACCACCGCAAAGTTCACGCGATCGTGCCAAGGCCGCGGTCGAGTCAGAGAAGGCGAAGAAAGTGCTCGACGAGATCGTGAGCCGCTCGCATGTGAAGGTGCCTGACACCTATACGGTGAAGCCGCCCGAGCAGCAGCCGCAACAGGGCTTGCCGCCGGGATTCGAGATGCCGCCGCAGGAAGCTCCTGCACCTGCAGCCTCACCGGCGAAACCAGGCGCGGCTAAGCCGAAGCCGCACTAAAGGATTTCTCCCGCAGCGGCGCAACGGCCCAACGAAATCTTCCGTTGCGCCGCTGCGCCGTTGCGGGAGTATGCTTTACTATGAAGTTCGGCGATTACCGGGTTGAGATCGTTCAAGACACCGAATTCCGTCTCGACGGCGGTGCGATGTTCGGAGTGGTCCCGCGCAAGCTCTGGGCGCGCGACTGCCCGCCGGACGATGAAAACCGCATTCGCATGAACATGAATTGTGTGTTCATCGACACGGGCGCTGAAAAAATTCTGATCGAAACCGGAATCGGCGACAAGTGGACCGCGAAGCAGCAGTCGATGTATGGGATCGACCGCGTGCGACCGCTAAGTGAGACACTCTTCGCGCGAACAGGCGCTACTGCTGACGAGATGACGATCGTCGTCAACACGCACCTGCATTTCGATCACGCGGGCGGCAATACGAAGCTGGACGCTGAATACAACCTCGTCGCTTCGTTTCCAAACGCGCGCTATTTCGTCTCACGTGCAGAGTTGGAACACGGCCGTAGTCCGACTGAGCGCGATCGTGCGAGTTACCTGCCTGAGAACTGGCGACCACTCGTCGAGTCGGGCCAGCTCGAAGCGAAGGACGCAGATTACGAAGTCGCGCCTGGTCTGACGATGGAAACAATCGCGGGCCACAATCGCTCGATGCAGTGCTGGCGACTGGAGCGAGACGGAAAGACGATGTTTGGCTTCGCCGATCTCGTTCCGATGCGCGCGCACGTTCGTCTACCGTGGATCATGGGTTACGACCTCTATCCCGTCGAGACCCTCGACGCGAAGAAGCGCCTCATACCGCAGGCGGCGCGTGAGAATTGGATTTGCTTGTTCTACCACGATCCTGATGAGCCTTTGTGCCTTTTACAGCAGCACGAAAAGGAGTTCAGTCCGATCCCTTATCGAGGAGACGCTTAACAGCTTTCATGAGTACAGCAGCAGGAGTTCGCGTCGGCATTATCGGTGGCAGTGGTTTGTACCAGATGCCGGAGCTGACTGCGATTGAAGAAGTCAAAGTTGACACTCCATTTGGACCACCGTCAGATGCGTTCATCGTCGGCACACTCGAAGGTGAACGCGTTGCTTTCCTGCCGCGTCACGGGCGTGGTCATCGCCTGACGCCGACAGAAGTTCCATTTCGCGCGAACATCTATGCGATGAAGCTACTGGGTGTCGAGAGTATTCTCTCGGCTTCTGCGGTTGGATCGTTGCAGGAGCAATATGCGCCGCTCGACATGGTGATTCCCGATCAGTTTTTCGATCGGACACGCGGGCGCGTGCGGGAGTCGACGTTCTTTGGTGAAGGGATTGTCGCGCACGTTTCGTTTGCACATCCGGTTTGTGGGCGTTTGGGTGATGTGTTGCAGGCGGCGTGTGGCGCAGCAGACGTGAAGGTCCATCGTGGCGGGACATATTTGTGTATGGAAGGGCCGGCGTTCTCGACTGTCGCGGAGTCGAATGTCTATCGCTCGTGGGGCATGGACATTATCGGCATGACGAATTTGCAGGAGGCGAAGCTCGCGCGCGAGGCAGAGATTTGTTACGCGACGCTCGCGCTCGTGACGGATTACGACTGCTGGCATCCCGGGCACGATGCTGTGAGCGTCGAGACTGTGGTTGAGTATCTGAACAAGAATGTCCGGAACGCGCAGATCATTTTGCGCGAAGCGGTGAAGGGGACGCAGTCGAGTAAGCGGAGTTGTAAGTGCGGTTCGGCACTGCAGCACGCGATCTTCACGGCGCCAAACCTCTGGCCCGACGCGACGACGAAGAAGTTGGAAGCGATCGTTAAGAAGTACCAGGCATAGGTCCCATCGGTCCTATAGGACCTATATTGAGGAGTTTTATGAAACTTAAGTTTTTGCTCTTATTCCCCATTCTTTTGGTGCTTTTTGTGGCGCCGTCAACGTTCGCGCAAGGCGGCGTGAAGGAAGGACCGGATCCGTCAACTCTTCGCGATCCGGATCTCGAGCGCGATTCGCATCATAACCTCGAAGTCGCAAAGAATTATTTCAAACTAAAAAAAGCTTACGTCGCCGCCCTCAAACGCTGTGAAGAGATCATCGCCGGCAATCCAAACTTCGAGAAGATCGATGAAGTGTTGCTGATGGCCGGTCAGAGCAGTCTCTGGCTCTCGCAGAACAAAGGTAAACAGCGACCGAGTCAGTACGTCAGTTTTGACGGCGGTGAAAAGAAGACGTTGACGAATGAACAGTTTCGCGAGATGGGCGTCGACTATCTCAATAAGCTGATCAAAGACTATCCCGAAAGCCCGTTCGCCAAAGAGGCGCGTGAAGAGTTGCGCCAGCTCGAAGCTCCAAAGCAGCAGTAAAATTCAACCCAAAGATCAAAACACACATGTCCCTTTTAGTTGTCGGATCGGTTGCGTATGACGAGGTCGAAACTCCTTTTGGTAAATGCGACAAGATGCTGGGTGGCTCCGCGTCGCACTTCTCGATCTCAGCCAGCTTCTTTACGAAAGTCGGTATCGTTGCCGTTATAGGCGGTGACTTTGCAGATCAGGAAGTTTTTGAAAGCCGTGGCATCAGCACGAGCGATATCGAAAGAATCCTTGACGGCAAAACATTTCGTTGGGGCGGCCGTTACGAGTACGATCTGAACGTCGCTCACACGCTCTACACGGATTTGAACGTCTTCGCAGACTTTCAACCAAAGCTCTCTGAAGAGTCGAAGCGTACGCGCCTGCTTTTTCTCGGCAACATTCAACCCGACCTGCAACGCGGTGTCAGGGAACAGATGCCCGACGCAGAGCTGGTGGCGCTCGACACGATGAATCTCTGGATCGAGCACACGCGCGACTCGCTCGTCAAAACGATCAAAGTCGTCGACGTTGTGATCATCAACGACGCGGAAGCGCGACAGCTCACCGGGATTCCCAACTTGATCAAAGCCGCGCGCGAGATTCTCAGTTGGGGACCGAGAGCGCTGATTATCAAGCGCGGCGAATACGGCGCAGCGCTCTTCACGCGGGAAAGTTATTTCGCGATTCCTGCGTACCCGCTCGAGTCGGTGTTTGATCCGACCGGTGCCGGCGACACGTTCGCGGGTGGTTTCATGGGCTACCTCGCGAGCCAGGAAAAGATCGACGAGAGCGCGATGCGACGCGCAATGATTTTTGGATCGGTGATGGCCTCGTTTAATGTGGAAGAGTTTGGCACTGAGCGAGTGAGGCGTCTGACGCACGCTGAGATCAACGATCGTTTTCATGCCTTCAAACGAATGACACATTTTGATGAGATACCGTTTGAAGCGAAATAAGTTCTGTACTTGGACCGGGTCAGTACCGGGAGCGATAGCGACCGGGTCGACTGGAGCGCCAACAAC
>DATFDT010000152.1:0-15875 GCA_035251975.1 Pyrinomonadaceae bacterium
TGTTCTTTTTTAGCCACCTGGTGAAATGAAAAAGTCAGGAAGAGGGGCTTGCCCCCGCTCCTGCTTGGACGGAACCAAATCTTCCCAGGGGACGTTGGAGAAACATGTACTGTCCTCAATGCGGCACAGAAGCGCAAGCCACGCAGTATTGCCGTACCTGCGGCGCGAATCTGAAGGTCATTGGTAAAGCGGTGGCGCTGAGTGAGGCTGTGGCGCGAAGCGATCGCGGCCCGTTGCCGAAGATCAAAGAGATGATCGGCAACTTCAAGGTCGATCATGTGTCAGACGAAGTCTCGGGCGCGCTCGATCGCATGAACCAGGAAATCGCGCAAATCTCGCCCGAGAGTCAACGTCGCGAACAGCGCCGTGCCTTGATCGAATTCCCGAAAAGAAAAACACCAGCGGAGAAACGTCAGGATCACATATCGAAAGGCGTCGTCTCGTTCTTCTCCGGCATCGGCTTGACTATCTTTCTCTACTACCTGTCAGCCGCGCTCGTCTTGAAAGTGCCGCCACACATCCTCGAACAGATTCCGTTTCTGATCGATCCGGTGGTGAAAATCATTTGGCTATTCGGCCTGTTGCCTGTAACCAGCGGCGTGGGTCACATCATCGCCGGCCTTCTGATCCGCCCGAAGCGTGAAGAAGAACCGAAGCAAATCGATCAAGTCGTATCACCCTTTAGCATCACTGATCACACAACAAACCTTCTTGAGCCGCGGCTGAACGCGGATAAACGCTGATCTGCGTTCATCCGCGTTTATCCGCGGCTAAATATTCTTACTCCTTTCGTGGCCTGATCGAGTAATCGGGCCAGCAGTCTGCGAAATTGAAGTTTTCCAGCGCCGTATCATCAAATCCAAACGGATTCTGCGGCGTCGCCGGCGCAGGCGCGGCAAACTTCGGATCGAGCGCCTTCGCAATCTGATCTCGTGCATCGGCAAGATGCGCGCGCGTCTGTCGATCTGATGCACGTGGCATCGCCGCAGCAATGGCGGCACTCAGATCGCGCAGCTCCGCTTTGATCAACGCACGATAGTCGTCAGTCACCGCCGGTCGACCATTCAGCTTGGTTGAAAGCAAATCGATATACGAATTCTGAAGGTTGCGACGATAGACATCGACACGAACTGGTCCACCTTCGAGCTCGCTCCAGATCCCTTTGCGCACATCCGACATGAAATCTGATGGCTTGTATGCAGCCACACCATCGAGTGCTTCCTGCTCGACCAAACGATCAAACCGTGCATTACTCAAAAGCGAATTGAGAATGCGCTCCTGCGCTACATTCACGCGTGCAATCGCGCCGGACGACTCGATGCGTCGCAATATGTCAGCCTTGACGGCCCACGTCGGAGTAGCAAACGCGTTCTCGTTCAGAAAGCGAACCGCTGCGGCCTGTCGCTCTTTCGGAACGATCACGAACCGCACGCCATCCTGCCCGGCGTGTTTCTGTTGCGAGTTGAAGCCACCGACGATTCCCGTCACGTGATTTAACTCGAGCGCCCATTGACCCAACATCGCGTTATAGAGCTCTTCGAGATCGTCGAAAGGCTCGCCCGCTCGCGTCGTCGCCGGCATAAGCATGTCGGCTACGCGCTTCAGGTTCTTGATACCGAACGTCGTTGACGCGATGGCATCAGCGTCGCCTACGGCCTCGGTGTTCTCACCCGGATCGGAACCGCGTGCATCCGCTGTTGAGAAGCGCAAATACGGTTTTGAATCCTGTCCCCGGGCCCATTCGTCAAGCGTCTTCTTCTCTTCATCGGGAGTTCTGGCGCCCGGGATCGGTTTGTAACCCCACATCGTCGCCCATTTGTCGTACGGACCGATCTTTGGAATCAGGTCCTCGACTGGAATGTTATCTTCCGGTTGGGCCACGTAGTTGAAACGTGAATAGTCCATCAGTGTCGGCGTGTGACCCATCGTCTTGACCCACTCCGCGTTGCGAACCTTCTCCGCGGGATAAGTTGCACTCGCCTTCATGTTGTGTTGAAAACCGAGCGTGTGTCCGACCTCGTGCGCGATCACATACTCCACCAGCCGGCCCATCAGATCGTCGGGCAGCGGCAGTTTTTTCGCGCGCGCATCGAGTGGGCCAACCTGAAGGAAGTACCAGTTGCGCGCCAGGTTCATCACGTTGTGATAGTACTGAATGTCCGACTCGAGGATCTCACCAGTGCGCGGATCACTCACGTGCGGGCCGGAGGCGTTCTGTATAGTCGACGGCAGGTAACGAATGACTGAATAGCGCGCATCTTCGGGATCCCAGTATGGATCTTCAGCCTTCGACGGAGCTTCTTTCGCGATGATCGCGTTCTTGAAACCGGCGGCTTCAAAAGCAGGCTGCCAGTCTTCAATTCCCTTCTTGATCCAGGCAACCCATTTCGTCGGTGTGGCTGGATCGACGTAGTACACGATCGGCTTGACGGGCTCGGAGATCTCAGCATTCGGATCTTTCTTTTCGAGGCGCCAGCGCGTGATGTACGTGCGCCGTGCAGCACGTTGCTCTTCGGTACCGTAGTCAGTCTTGCGCACCGTGAAATAGCCGACGCGATCGTCGAATAGGCGCGGCATCATCGGCTGCTCGGGAAGTTTCACCATGCTGTAGTGCATGACGACAGTCGCGTTTGTTCCCGCACGCATGCCCTGTGCAAACGGGTTCGGTGCGGGCTGTGGTTGTGGTCCACCGCCGCCACCGCCGGGGTTCGCCTCAGGTGGCGACGTGTAGGTTTGTGAAACTTCGATTTCGATGTTCGTCGGAAACGATTTCGTCTTTTCGATGAACGAGCGCGACGCGTCAAAACCGCGAGCACGTAGACGCGTACGCGCGCTGAGTTCTGTGACTTCCGTCGTAAATAGTCGCGACACGTCGATCACGGCGGAGTCGTCTTTACCGATCGCCTCGATATTGAAGGCCATGATGATCGTATCGTTGTTTGCGGCCTGCACGGCGCGCGACACGGGCAGTTTCGGATCGGCGACCACGTCGTAGATGACGTTGCGCAGCAGAATGCGATTGCCCTTGCGCTCCCATCTGACGACTCGATTGCCCGCAGCCTGGCCGCCGTAACCGACACCGAGCGTCGTCTTGGCAATCTGGCTAACCCAGAGAAATTCCTTACCGAGCTCGCTCTTCGGAATTTCGTAATAGACCTTGTCTTTGATCGTGTGGATCGTGAAGACACCTGCGTCAGACTTCGCGTCTTTCGTGATCACACGCTCGTATGGTCTGGGCTCAGGCGACTGTTCTTGCCGGCCGGGACGTTCCTGACCCGTGCCGCCGGCCGGTGGTGTAGGTGGATCCTGAGGCGAGTTGTTGGCCTCGGATCGCGGCGCTAGAAGAAAGACGGAGAATACTAGAGTTAGTACAAGGATCGAGACAGGGAAATACCGGGATCGCATCCGCATGCGTTAGCTCCTTCCGATTGGCGTCTTAAGTTACGGCTGGCGAACTATGAACAGAAAGCGCGAAAAGTCTAGCCGATGCCACAAAAAGGCACAAGCGTATCCACAGATTTCACAGATTTTATAAAACCGATCTGTGTAATCTTTGGATAGAGGATTCGCTTCTCGTGACTGTTGGTGGGAGGCGATCCGTTAGCATCGGCAGAGGGTTGATGGCGCCGCGGGAGGTGTAGATTCCGAAGTGGAGATGTGGCGGCGTCCCTTGTGCGTTTCCGGTGGTGCCGACGTATCCGAGAACGGTGCGCGTCGTCACACGATCACCGATCTTGACTCCTCTCGCGTATGAATCGAGATGGGCGTAGTAATAAACGCGACCACCCTTGCCGATCACGGAGACGGTCTGTCCGCCGAGATTATTCTCACCGATGTTATAGATGTACCCGCTGGTAGCGGAAAGAATCGGAGTGCCGCGCGTTGCGAAGATGTCCTGCCCTTCATGCTTCCGACCGTCGCCGCGGGCCGCCTGCCATGTGTCTGCAATCGATTTCTTCCTGACGTCTTCGAGCGGCATCGCGAGCCTCGTGTCGGGCGCCTGCGTGTAGAGCTTCAGAATGCGTGCATACAAAACCAACCTGTCGGAAGCACCGGTCACCACGAGCAGCAGCAACGCGACCGCGAACACCGCAAAAAGCTTTGAAAAACGTCTAACCCAACGCATGGTACCTAAACGAATCGCCTCCAATTTCAGTTCCGATATGATGAAAGTTTTCGTGAACAGGATGACAGGATTTCCAGGATTGGCATGATATTATTCACTTCCACATGTCCACTCCAATGAGCTACGACCAATTTTTGGCCGATTTTCGCGACACCATCGTGACCGCGAAGGCGCGTTTGAGCGACATGTCAGAAACGCAGAGTCGCCAGAAGAATTCTTTGGCCGACTGGTCTCCGGCTGAGGTTCTCGGCCACCTGATCGATTCAGCAGCTAACAATCACCAACGTTTCGTGCGGGCGCAATTTACTGACGATCTCGTCTTCTCGGGTTACGAGCAGAACCAGTGGGTCAGCTCGCAAAAGTATAGCGACGAGTCGTGGTCTGAAGTAATTCAGCTCTGGAGCGCGTACAACCTCCACCTGTTGCACGTCGTTTCAGTAATACCCGAAGATGTTTTGACCAAAGCACGCTCGCCTCACACACTCGATCAGATTGCATTCAATCTCGTCGACAAAAACGACCCGGCAACACTCGAATATCTGATCCGCGACTACGTGGACCACCTGCGACATCATCTCGATCAAATCTTTGCAGAAGTAAAACAATAGGAGCTTCCAATGGCGGAGTTGACATACGAACAACTGAGACACAAGACACTCGCAGAACTGCGCGACATGGCGAAAGGCAGCGAGCACGAAGCCGTTCAGGGATACACGCAGATGAATAAAGATCATCTCGTGGTGGCGCTCGCCAAAGCGCTCGGCATTCAACACGAACATCACTCTGTCGTCGGCATCGACAAGAGCTCAATCAAAGCGCGCATCCGTGAGTTGAAAACGCAGCGCACGGCGGCAATCGAAGCGCACGATCACGCGCAACTCAAGACCGTGCGCCGCACCATTCATCGATTGAAGCGGCGGATTCACAAAGCCACTGTCTGAGCGTATTTTAGTATCCACAATTACACAGTTTGAAAGTGAGGTAGCTCATGAAAAAGGCTATCAATCTCAGCGTGAATGGTGTCTCACATACCGATGAGGTCGAGCCACGCATGCTGCTCGTCCATTATCTGCGCGACGTGCTGGAGCTGACCGGCACACATGTCGGTTGTGAAACGTCGCTCTGCGGCGCGTGCACGGTGATGCTCGACGGGCAAGCGGTTAAATCGTGCACCGTGTTTGCTGTACAGGCCGACGGCTCGTCAGTCACGACGATCGAAGGTCTCGCAAAGAACGGCGAACTGCATCCGGTGCAGGAAGGTTTCTGGGAAAGACATGGATTGCAGTGCGGCTACTGCACGCCCGGCATGATCATGACTGCGGCGCAGTTGCTCGACAGAAATGCCGATCCTTCGCGCGAAGAGATCTGCCACGGGCTCGACGGCAATCTGTGTCGTTGCACCGGCTACCAGCACATCATCGAAGCGGTCCAATACGCTGCGAAGAAAGCAGGGCAATCATGACGGACAACTACGTTGGCAAACGAGTAAAGCGCACCGAGGATCCGCGTCTAATCAAGGGACTCGCACACTACGTCGACGACATCGCGCTACCCGGCACGCTGCACGTCGCGTTTGTTCGCTCGATGTACGCGCACGCAAAGATCAATAGCATCGATACGTCGGCCGCACTCGCTGCTCCGGGCGTCGTCGCTGTTTATACCGGCCACGATGTTGAAAAGATCGGTCCGGTGCCGTGCGCGAGTGCGTTGCCGGAATTGAAAGTTCCGGATCATCGTGTGCTGGCCAAGGACAAGGTTTACTTCGTGGGGCATCCGATCGCCGCCGTCGTGGCGAAAGATCGTTACGCAGCACGAGACGCCGTCGATCTGGTGATGGTCGACTATGAAGATCTGCCTGCGGTGACTGACGTCGAACAAGCGGCTGCTGGTGGTCCAGTAATCCACGACGCGTTCGACAGCAACGTTGCTTACAAGCTGACCTCCGGTGAAGGTGATATCGACGCCGCTTTTGCCGCCGCAGATCGCACCGTCAAACAACGCATTCTGCACAGGCGACTCGCGCCGATCGCGATGGAGCCACGCGGCGTGCTCGCACGCTATTTCCCAGGTGAAGAAGAGCTCACGCTTTGGTCATCGACACAGATCCCGCACCTCATGCGCACGCAAGTCGCACTGATGATCGGAATGCCGGAAAACAAGTTGCGAGTGATCACTCCGGAAGTCGGCGGCGGTTTCGGATCGAAGTTGAACGTCTACGCGGAAGAAGCGTTGCTCAGTTGGATTTCGATGCAGCTTGGCAAACCAGTCAAGTGGATCGAAACACGACGCGAGAACATGGCGGCGACGATTCACGGTCGCGGTCAGGTCGGCGATATCGAAGTGGCGTTCAAGAACGATGGAACGCTGCTCGGGTTGCGCTACAGCGTCTTCGCGGATCTCGGCGCGTATCACCAACTGCTGACGCCAGCAATTCCGACCTTGACCGGGCTCATGCTCTCGGGCGCTTATAAAATTCCCGCGATTCAGATGAACATCACCGGCTGCTTCACGAACAAGATGGCTACCGATGCGTATCGCGGCGCGGGACGTCCTGAAGCAACTTACGTCGTCGAGCGCGCGCTCGATCTGGTTGCGGCTGACCTCGGCGTTGATGCCGCGGAAGTGCGTCGCAAGAACTTCCCTGCTGCTGACGAGTTTCCATTCCACACCGCGACCGGTCTCGACTACGACAGTGGCGACTACGAAGCGGCGCTGAAGAAGGCACAGGAAATGGCGGGCTACATTGAGCTTCGCGAGAAACAGAGGAAGGCGCGCGAGGATGGCCGTTTGATCGGTATCGGTCTTTCGACTTACGTCGAGATCTGCGCGCTAGGTCCATCTCAGGCGATGCCCGCCGGCGGTTGGGAAAGTGCGACAGTACGTATCGAGCCGACTGGCAAAGTCACGGTGTTAACTGGAGCGTCGCCGCACGGCCAGGGGCAGGAAACGTCGTTCGCGCAGATCGCTGCCGACGAGTTGGGGGTCAACATCAACGCCGTCACTGTAATCCACGGCGATACCGGAATCGTGCAGTACGGGATCGGGACGTTTGGCAGTCGCGCGACTGCTGTCGGTGGCACGGCGGTCTTCGTCGCAATTCAAAAGCTGAAAGAGAAAGCACACAAGATCGCGTGTCATATGCTTCAGGCCGATGCTTCCCACGTCTCGTTCGAAAGTGGAAAGTATTCACGTGAGGAGGCCGCAGCGGCGGCAGCGGGAACGTCAGATCCGGTTGTGCCTGTCGGCGAAGCACCCGCAGGCGCGCTGCCGGAACCGCAGACTGAAGGCAAGACCAGTCTGACAATCCAGGAGATCGCACTCGCGGCGCACCTTGCGAAAGAGCTACCGCCCGACACCGAACCCGGACTCTCTGCAACTTACTTCTTCGAGCCGAAGAACTTTACCTTCCCGTTCGGCACACACATCGCTGTCGTCGAAGTCGATCGCGACACAGGCGACATCGAGTTTCTGCGTTACGTCGCGGTTGACGATTGCGGCCGCGTGATCAATCCGCTGCTCGTTGACGGGCAGGTTCACGGCGGCATCGTGCAGTCGATCGGACAGGCGATGTTCGAAGAGGTTGTGTACGACGAGCAGGGACAACTAGTCACCGGAACCTTGATGGATTATGCGTTGCCGCGTGCGTCGCACATTCCGGAGTTTGAACTCGATCGAACTGAGACACCGTCACCGGTCAACCCGCTCGGCGTCAAAGGCGTCGGTGAAGCCGGAACGATTGGAGCGACGCCCGCGATCGTCAATGCGATCGTCGATGCGCTCGCGCCGTTTGGCGTGAAGCATCTCGACATGCCGGTCAAGCCGGAAAATATTTGGCGAATTATCAATGGACATTAGGAGCAGATCATGATTCCAGTGCAATTCGACTACAAGACGCCCGCGACGCTAGATGAAGCAGTCGCGTTGCTCGCAAGCGATCTCGATGGCGCGAAGGTGCTCGCCGGCGGGCACAGTTTGATTCCGGCGATGAAGCTGCGTCTCGCGCAACCGCAGTTGCTCGTCGACATCGCGCGTATCAAATCGCTCGCCTACATTCGTGAAGAGGGCGATCAGATCCTGATCGGTGCGACTACGACTCACTACCAGTTGGAATCGTCAGATCTGTTGAAGAAGATCTGCCCGCTACTGCCCGAGTGTGCGAAGAGCATTGGCGACGTTCAGGTGCGAAATAAAGGGACGATTGGCGGCAGCATCGCGCATTCGGATCCGGCGGGTGACTGGCCCGCTGCGGTGCTCGCGCTCGATGCGGATCTCGTTCTCGTTGGACCAAACGGTGAACGCACTGTGAAAGCGGAAAACTTCTTCATCGATCTGCTGACGACTGATCTACAGCCGGGCGAAATACTCCGCGAAGTTCGCATCAAGAAACCGAGCGGACGCTTTGGTCAGGCTTATCAAAAAGTGCCGCATCCTGCGTCTGGATTTGCGGTGGTGGGAATCGCTGTAAATCTCGAGTTGAACGTCGATGGATCGTGCAAGTCGGCTGGTATCGGGGTGACTGGCGTTGGCGTAAAAGCCTATCGCGCCAAGGCCGTTGAAGCCGCGCTCGCCGGAACAAATCTGGACGACAACGCAATCGCGGCTGCCGTCGCACACGTGTGCGACGGCATCGATGCGAATGCCGATCTCTATGCGTCAAGCGATTATCGTTGTCACCTCGCCACCGTGCACACGCGCCGTGGAATTCAAACGGCGAAGGCTCGCGTGCAGTGAAACTGGAAGGCACTCACGAGCTCGACGCGCCGCGAGAGCGCGTCTATCAATGCCTCGTCACACCGGAGGTGTTGCAGCGCTGCATTCCTGGTTGCGAGAAGCTCGAACAAACCGCGGAGAATACGTTCGCAGCGACTATTCGCGCCGGAGTCGGATCTATCAAAGGTGTCTTCAACGGAACCGCGCGTCTCGAAGATCTGCGCGAGCCTGAACATCTTCGCATCGTTGTCGATGGCAAAGGTCAGCCGGGATTTCTCAAAGGCTCCGGGGATTTAGATCTCGCACAAACAGACCACGGCACCGCAGTGAGCTATGCGGGCGACGTGCAAGTGGGCGGGACGATCGCGAGCGTGGGCCAACGCATGATCCAGGGCACAGTAAAGATGATGGCCACGCAGTTCTTCACCAGCTTGGCCGCAGAAGCAAAGACGGCGGTGGGTGAGCCACCGCCGCAGCACGACTTTTTTCGAACAGCCCTGAGGTGGTTCTCAGGGTTCCTCAAAAGACTGTTAAGATCACAAAAAGGCACAAAATAAAAAGCCACAAGAAGCACAAAACCAGTTCTTTGTGCTTCTTGTGGCTTAATATGTGCCTTTTGTGATCTATTCTGATTGGCGGCGCGCTTTGGTGATGAAGTCCTCGATGTCGCTGATCTTTCGTGGCAGCGCTTCGCTCATCCAGCGGACGCCCTCAGCAGTGATCAGCATATCGTCTTCGATCCTCACGCCCATGCCTTTGTACTTCTCAAACGCCGGCCGCACCGCAGTCTTGAACTTCTCCCACTCATCCTCTTTCCAACCGTACGGCATCTGGTCCAACGCGTCGGGTCGCACGTAAATTCCCGGCTCGTTCGTGAACACGACTCCCGGCACGAATCTCGCTCCACCACCGACGTCGTGAACATTCATGCCGAGCCAGTGTGACGTGCCGTGCATAAACCAGATGCGATGCTGGTTCGAATTGCGATCCGTGATCAGTCCGAGCTTCAACAATCCGTCCTTGACCACTTCCGTACCCGCACGATTCACATCTGACAGTGTCGCGCCGGGCTTCGACGCCTTAGCCACCGCCTCCTGCGCGTCGTAAACAATCTGATAAACCGCGGCTTGCGCGGGGGTGAACTTGCCATTCACCGGGAACGTGCGCGTGATGTCTGCCGTGTAATGATCGTACTCGGCGCCGACGTCCATCAACAGCAAATCGCCCTGTTTCACTGGTCCCTGCGACTCCTGGTAGTGCAGCGTCGTAGCGTTTGGACCACAACCGACGATATCGGGATAGCCCCAGTTGTCGGCATTGCGCAGCTTGAACGTGTAAGCCATCACCGCATCGACTTCATATTCCCACTTCGCATCTCCCGCGGCAGCCCACGCGCGCTGATGCGCCTCGGTGCTGATATCGATCGCATGCTGCATAATGCGCAGCTCCATCGGCGACTTCACGAGGCGCATCTGCGTGAAGATGGGCCACGCATTTTTCACGCTGTAGCCGGAAGCCGTGCTGGACCACTCGGAAGCAAAGTGTTGCTCCTGTTTGTATTCACGATTCTCACCCTGACCTGTCGGCACCAGCATGAACAGTCCCGCTTCGCCCTTGGCTGCGGCGTCAAATAACGTTGCATAGCCATTATCATTAGTAAGCGGCATATCGAGCGGCAGGTCAGACATGAAGATGTTTTCGGGCTTGGGCCGGTACGGCTGTCGATTGCGCAGAGCCCTGATAAATGGATCAAACTCACTCGCCTGCCAGATCTCGCTGACGCCGGAAAGCTGCTTTGCTTCTTCAGCGCTGTACATGTGACCGGTCCACGTTTCAGCTAACGGATTGCGGCGCGGTATGAAGAGAATCTCACGGACTTTCGTGTTGCCGGGCAGTAGGACCAGCGTCGCGCCTTTCTGCTTCAGGTTCGTGAGGTAGTAGAGATTGTTTTCCTGACGATAAGGATAGTCGACGTCGTTTGTGTAGACGCGCGGCTCGGTGCTGAAAAGAATCAGGAACGACTGCGGGCCGATGCTTTGGGCCACGCGCTCGCGACGCTGCTTCAACTCGGCGACACGTTCCCTGTCCTCAAATGCCGGCGCCGGCGGCGTGATCCTGATGTTGGATGGAATAGCCCTTTCGTTCTTCGCTCGCACGCCAACATCAACTGGACTCAGCATGGCGAGACAAGCGAACAGAGCAAGCAGCACAAACACTACACGCGTGGTTTTATTCATTTCAGTTCTCCTGAGAAAAATTTCTCCCGCAGCGGCGCAGCGGCGCAACGAAAGCCGCAAAGAAGGATCAGGAATTTCGTTGCCCCGCGGCGTCGTTGCGTGAGAATCATTTCTTAGATCTCTAAGGTTCCGGTGTTGGCGCCGGTGCCGGCTGGCGACGAGGCCGCGGTGGACTCAGATCGGTCCGCTTCCCATCCGGCCCGATCATGAACCGTCGACCTTCGGCCGTCGTGATGATCTGCGTACCGTCTGGCAGAGTTTGTATTTTGACGCCGCCCGGCATCACTCTGACTATCGGCCGGCGCGGTCGATTTTGTCTTTGAAAGTCTGGCGGAACGGGCGTGTCCGGCGGTACTCCTTGTTCATCGTGTCCTCGAGCGTCAACGTCCGCTCGCGGCTCTTCACGCTTCTCCGGCGTGGGCGCTTTCTTCGGTTCTTCGTTGCGCGCGGTCTTCTCAGCTTTCTTAGGCGTCGCCGCAGCTTGTTGCTCCGGCACTGCAGCAGACGCAGTCGCTTCCGGTGACGGCGAAGGCGTGCCGGCGGCTGGACCACCAAGCGGCGTCTCCGTCGCGACCGGAGTTTCCGGTTGGTTCTGCTTCTTTAGCGCGAAGAAACCGAGCGAGCCACCAATCAGCACTAACACCCCTGCCAGTATCGCAACTGGTACGAGTCGTCCTGGACCACTACCTTTCGAACGAACGACCGTGGTCTCACCAGTTGGACCAACTGTGTGCGCGCTGACGGCTGTTTGCGTCTGCACCGGCACAGTCTTCGGTGGCGGCGTCGGAAACAAAACCGTCTGCGCTTCACCCCGGTTCACGACGGTCGACGCCTGCTCAGCCTCCTGCAGCGCTCGTCGCATGTCGACTGCAGTCGCATAACGCTGGTCGCGGTTTTGGGCCATCGCCTTCGCCAGCACTTCATCAATGTCGGGCGAGATCTCCGAGTTTGCTTCGCTTGCTTTCAATAGCGGATCGGGCTGGCCGTTCACGAGTGCAGCCGCGCGCGTCAATGCATCAGGTGGCTTGACGCTGGTCATCAGGTGATACAGCGTCGCAGCGAGTGAATAGAGATCGCTGCGTGAATCAGTTCCCAAACCCTGAATCTGTTCGAGCGGTGCGTAGTTTGGCGTGTAGCCGAAAATACTCGCGGCAGTTGTCACGCGTGAGATCTCTCCTGCCTGGCCTTTAGCAAGTCCGAAATCGAGCAGGATGATTTGGCCGCGTGAAGTGAGCTTCAGATTTTGCGGTTTAATGTCGCGATGAACGATCTGCGGATCCTGCGTGTGCAGGTAATCAAGTGCGTCGAGCAACTGATCCGCCCACGTCAGGACCTGATTCGTAGGAAATGGGCCTCGTTTGCGATTCATCATCTCCGACAAATCATCGCCGGGGATGAACTGCATCACGAGAAACTGGCCATCGCCTTCGGAAAAATGGTCGCTGACGCGCGGCAAGGCGGGATGATGCAAACGAGCCAACAGCCGTGCCTCGCGCTCGAACTGCTTGCGCAGGCGTTCTTCGGCAAAAAGCGTCTCTTTCAGCGCGACAGTGGTGTCGAGGCGCTGATCGATCGCTTCGTAAACCGCACCCATGCCGCCCTGCCCGAGCTGGCGGATGATACGATACCTGCCTTGTAGAACGGTCTCTGGCGTGAGCATCCTCGGGATTATACACGAGCCGTGTAATCCTCCGTCATCTGTGGCAAGATACGCGCGTGAGCAAGAACCCCCGAACACCCGAAATCATCGACGTTGGACCACGCAAACGGCGGCGCTGGAAAATCTGGATCGCCGTCGCGGCGATTCTGCTGTTGTTCTCGCTCTCGCGGATCGTCTCGATTTACATCTCGGCGCTGTGGTTCGGGTCACTCGGCTACTCGTCAGTCTACTGGTACGTCTTCAAAGCGAAGCTCGCGCTCTTCTTCGGTGCTGCGATACTGACCGCGTTACTTTTGAGCGCCACGTTTCTGCTATTCCAGCGACTCTTCGGAGCTTACGCATTCGAGCAGCGCACCATCATTCTCAATAATCAACCGTTTCAGTTTTCCCCGGCGAAGTTCATCAGGCCACTCGGTTGGTTCATCGCAGCACTCGTCGGACTCGTCTACGGCCTAAATCTCAAAGAACACTGGCGCCAGTTCGCACTCTTCTGGAACCAGCCGCCGACGAATGTTTACGATCCGATCTTCGGCAAGTCGCTCGGCTTTTATCTCTTTTCGCTGCCGCTTTACGATGTGCTGAGCTCGTGGCTGGTCGGCGTGACGTTCATTATCCTGATTGCAGCCGTCGCGTACTCGCTGCTTGGTCTGCCGCAAACCGTGCTGAAGCCGAGCGTGCGCTGGTCGTCAGGTGCTGCGTTTCGCGGTGTCTGTTGCGCGCTTGCGCTCTTTTTACTCGTGGTGAGCTGGCGCACGTATCTCTCGCGCTTTCCTTTCCTGTGGGACGACCATGCGAGCTTTTCGGGAGTGACTTACACGGAAGCGCACTACACGCTTCCGGCGCTTCTGTTCGTCTGTGTAGCGTTGATCATCGCGGCGATCATTCTGCTCGTTAACGCGTTTGCCATGCGACGCTTCAGCTTGTTGCTGATCGCTATCGCACTCCCAGTCGCGGTTTATATCGTCGGCGTGGTGCTGGTGCCGTCTTATATTCAGAGTTTCGTCGTCAAACCGAATGAGCTCGACCGCGAGTCACCTTACATCGGTTACAACATCGAGTGGACACGCAGAGGATTTGGTCTCGATCAGATCGAGCTGCGCGAATTCGAAGCGGAAAATTCAACGGCGGCACTCGACCTACCCAACAATCGCGAGAGCCTCGAAAACATCCGGCTGTGGGACTGGCGCGCGCTACAAGACACGCTGAGACAAATTCAGGCGATCCGCACTTATTACGACTTTCCCGATGTCGACGTCGATCGTTACGTAACCGGCGGCAGTACGCGCCAGATGATGATCGCCCCACGCGAGATTAACGACTCAAAGCTTCCTTCACAGTCGCGTAACTGGATTAACGAACGACTGATATACACGCACGGTTACGGCGTGACGATGAACAGCGCCAATGGCTTCACGCCTGAAGGTCTGCCGCAGTTCGTCTTGTCGAACATGCCGGTCGAGTCGACTGCTGCTGAGATCAAAGTGACGCGTCCGGAGATCTATTTCGGCGAGCTCACAGATCGCTATGTCTACGTAAAGACAAAGCAGAACGAGTTTGACTATCCGCAAGGCGATACAAATACCTACACGACTTACCAGGGCACGGGCGGTATTCGCATCGGAAACCGCTTCCGCCGCATGCTACTCGCGTGGGGCATCGGCGATCTCTCGAAGCTGCCATTTTCAAACGACGTGACGAGCGACAGTCACGTGCTGATCAATCGAAACATTCGCGACATCGTCAACGGGGTTGCTCCGTTTCTGACTTACGATAAAGACGCGTACATCGTCGTCTCGAATGAAGGCCGACTCTTCTGGATGCTCGACGCTTTCACCGAGTCAGATTACTTTCCGTATTCATCGCATCACGACGTCGCCGGAAACTCGCTCAACTACATTCGCAACAGCGTCAAAGTCGTGATCGACGCGTACAACGGCACGGCTAATTTCTACGTGTTTGATAATCACGATCCGATCATCAATGCTTACGCGCGAGTCTTTCCGAATCTCTTTAAGGACGCGAGCCAGATGCCTGCCGATTTGCGAGCGCACGTTCGTTATCCGGAAACGCTCGTGCGCGCTCAGGGTGAAGTCTACAGCCTTTATCACACGCAGAATCCGAAGGTGTTTTTCCAACGCGAAGACGTTTGGAGCATTGCGCAACAGATCACTGTTACGGCTGAAGGCAAGAAACAGAATGAACCGATCGATCCCTACTATGTAATGATGCAGTTGCCGGGCGAACAGCAGAAGAATGAGTTTGTGCTGATCCTGCCGTTTACGCCGGCTAATCGTAACAACATGATCGGCTGGATGGCGGGCCGCAGCGACGGCGAGAACTACGGCAAGCTGGTCGCTTATAACTTCCCGAAGTCTCGCCTGATCGATGGACCAGTGCAGATCGAAGCACGTATCGATCAGAACGCGCAGCTATCGGCCCAATTCAGTCTTTGGAACCAGCAGGGCTCGCGCGTTATTCGCGGGCATTTGCTCGTGATACCGCTGGGACGATCGCTGATGTTTGTCGAGCCGGTGTACTTGCAGGCTGAGCGCAGTCCGATGCCGGAGTTGCGGCTCGTCGTGTTAGCGACGCAGGAAAAGCTGGGTTACGGGCAGACCTTTGCGGAGGCGATGAATAGCTTGTTTGGTGAGGCGGCGGTGAAACCTCCGGCCGAGGAAGCAAAACAACCAACGCCTGAACAGCCCACACCAACTGTGGACCTACAGCAGTTGATCAATCGGGCCATCCAGGAGTTTGAGGATTACCAGCGACTGACCTCGCAGGGCAAACTCGGCGAAGCCGGGCAGAAACTCGAGCAGCACAAGCGAACGCTCGAGGAAATTCGGCAAAAGAGTAAACCGTAACCACGGATGACGCGGATTTAAATCCGGATTTTTATCCGTGTCATCCGCGGTTAATTTTTTCCAATAGTTTCTTCGCGTCTTCGACGGCTTGTTTGTGTTCGGCGACGTATTTGGGATCGGGAGTGGTAGACATTAGAGTCTCGATTTGCTTCTTCGCGTCGGCATTTCGGTTAACGGTTTCGTAGGCTGCGGCGAGTTCGTAGCGCATCAGCGTGTTATTTGGATTGAACTTGACGCCCTTCTCGAGGTACTCGACCGCTTTCGCCGGATCTCCACCC
>DATFDT010000153.1:0-7520 GCA_035251975.1 Pyrinomonadaceae bacterium
TGGCTTGTTATTGGTTCGTCTAGCTAATTTTCCTCTCAATGCGGCGATCGGGTATCAGCCAGAGCGCCGCTACCGAAACGTAGATAGCGCAGGCGAGCCACGGTCGCACAAAGGCCAGCAGAATTCCTATCACATAGATCACCATCGAGATCTTGCCCTTAAAGTCAGATCCCAACGCCGAAGCCAATAGTTCATTCCCAGGCGCTGCGAGCAGCACCTTCACCAGGATCGTATAAGCGATCGCCGCTAATAAAAGTATGCTGCCATAGAGTGCCACGGGCCATTGCGCAAAATGGTTTTCACCCATCCATGCCGTTACAAACGGAACCAGCGACAACCAAAACAGCAAGTGCAGGTTGGCCCATAGTGCGCGCCCGTCAATGTGTTGGGTTACATGGAGAAGATGGTGATGGTTGTTCCAATAAATCCCGACGTAGATAAAACTCATTACATAGCTTGCGAAGACGGGAATCAGTGGTCGCAGACCAGCTAAGCTGGTGTCGTGCGGAGCGCGCAGCTCGAGCACCATAATGGTGATGATGATGGCGATAACGCCATCACTGAACGCCTCCATTCGGCCGGTGCTCATTACTTTTTCCGGCCGATAGCAAAGAGACTCTGAGCAGAGCGCACGTACATCACTCCGTCCGATAGCGCTGGTGTCGCCATCAACAGCTCACCGATCGAATTCGTTGCGATGTGGTTGAACTTTTCACCGGCTGATACGACGAGTATTTCGCCGTCTTCATTCGACAAGTAGATCTTCCCGTCTGAAGCCACTGGCGACGCGCTGAAACCGCTGCCGACGAGTGGTAGACGCTGTCTATAGATCTCTGCACCGGTTTTCAAATTGTAAGCGTCAAACGTGCCGTTGTTCGAGAGCACGTAAAGAAGTCCGTTGTAGATCAAGGGCGTAGGCATGTAGGAACCGCGACCCGTTTTGCTCCAGATGACTGTGTCGCTGCTCGTCTTTCCTTCCGGCAGAGTTAGATCACCGCGCGCTCCGGCTTTGACGACGAAGATCGGACGCTCTGGTCCACGTCCACTCACGACGACGAGCATGTCGTCTGCGAAGATCGGCGTCGGTGCTGTGATCTTCGAGCTGCGTCCGAGTCGCCAGAGTTCTTTTCCGGTGCGTGGATCGTAGCCGCGAATGAAGTTTGAAGCGTTGGCGATGAGCTCTTCGCCTTTCGAAGTAACGGCGACTGTCGGCGTGCCCCACGAAGGAATCTCGTCGCGACTCGTTTTCCAGACTGCTCTACCAGTTTCGGCGTTGAAAGCGATGATGAACGAATCCACCTGTGTGTCACACTGGAGGATTACCAGATCTTTCCAGATGATTGGCGAGCTGGCTGGACCCCACTCGTAAGTCGGAATGTCGTACGCGCCGAGGTCGAGACGTCCGAGATCGACTTTCCAAAGCGGCTTGCCGTTAACGTCGTAAGCAAATAAACCCTGCGATCCGAACCACGCGACCACGATGCGACCGTCAGTCACTGGTGTTGAGTTCGCATATGTCGATTTGATGTGACGTTTCTCGCGCGGCTCGCCTTCGTAAGCGACACGTTCCCAGAGGATCTTGCCGGTCGGTTTGTCGACCGCGTAGATCATGAAGCGGTGTTTCGAACGATCTGTCGACGCGTCACCATCGCCGTAGAGTCCGGGTCTAAACGACGCCTTTGGATCAGTGCTGACTGCACTCGTGACGAAGATGCGATTTCCCCAAACGACGGGGCTTGAGTGTGCGAGGCCGGGAATCGATGTGCGCCAGAGGATGTTCTGGCCTGTTTTGCCGTTCCACTCGTCGGGAAGATTCTGTCCTTCGGCAACGCCGGACGCATTTGGACCACGAAACGACGGCCAGCTTCCTTTGTTGCTCGACATCGGGCGAGTGGGCGGTTTGCCGTTACCGGTACTGACGATCTCGCGCATTGGTTTGGTAACAACCTCATCTGCCGGTCGCCACGTGCTGCGATCGAGGATCATTTGCCGTGGCCTGCAGTCGTCTGAAACGAGATTGAAGGAAAGATGCTTGCCGTCAGTTTCGTAGCGATACTTGCCTGGGCCATCGCACCCGCCTGGTCCACCGGACATCCTGAGCTCAACTTCGGAACCCAGGTTTTTATAAGTGCCGTTGACCTTGGGCCAGCCGGAACCTTCGATTGTGAACGTGCCGGCAGGATCGAAACGAGCTGCAAAAACTCCAAATTTCAAAGGCTGCTCAGGAAGAGATGCTTTCGGCTTATGCGTCTCGATGTACTTGCGCGCGAACTCGAGCCAGTGTGGACTCTCGCGCAGTCCGACTTTAACCGCATCGGCTTCTGCATCCTCGACTTTCCAGCCGTCGCGCAGCACGCGTCTGATCATCCAGAACGCGCCGACACGAATCGCGGCTGTGCAATGAATGAAGATTGGACGATTTTCCGGATCGTCAGTGATCTTCAAAAACTCTGCGACCTGTTCTTCGTTCGGATTGCCGTACGCGACCGGGATGTTGAAGTATTTCAGGCCGACCTCTTTGGCTTTCGCTTCTTCATCGGCGGCGCGATGCTCGCTCGGTTGGCGCAGGTTGATGATTGATTTGACGCCGTCAGTCTTGAGCTTTTCGAGATGTTCGAGTTTTGGCTGGCCGCCGGTGCAGAAGTCTTTGTTGACGCGAAGGAAGTTGCGGATTTCGCTCGTGTCCTGGACGACAGCCGATGGGAACGCGACCACCAAAATTGCGATGAGAAGACTAGTTTTCATAGTGGAACCTCAACACGGATTTTCGCGGATTGATGACGGATTTCATTCTAACCCCATTCTTTTGTTCCGATAAGCAAATTAAAAATCACGGGTGAATTTGCGAGGAGCATCGTGACCCAGGTGCGCCCGCGATCGATGTCTTCGACGAGATAAAACATGCGCGGCGGGAAGTAGATCAGCATCGCGAGAAAGCATAGAAAGAAAAGGCGGCCAAAAAATTCCAGTGGCCCAGACGGCCTGCCGAGTCCCGCGAACGTGAGTGTATTCCAGATAACCTGAAACAGAATCATATTCACAAAAATGCAGATGTCGCCGAGCAGTTCGCTTTCCGGATGCTGCAGAAACTCGGAACGCGGCGGATTCTTCGGCGCAGAGAAAAATCGATAGATAAGATACGTTTGCGCGATCGTGCAGAACAGTCCGAAAAATATTAGCGGAATAAAGATTTCGCCGGTTTCGAGCAGTCGCCTGCCGAATAGAAACTCACCGAGCCCCGCGACGATCGCCGACATGAGTACGAGGTTCAGGCAGAAGTAAAAGATCGGGTTGAAGAAACAGCCGCCGAGGCCCGAGTCCCATTCAACCTTCTTGTCTTCCTCTTTCAAACGCTGATGAAAATGCCAGCGCTTCATGACGGCGCCTGCGGCCGGCAGGATCCACATGCTCAAACACAATCCCGATAACGTGAATTGCGCGAGCCGCTCTTCGCGGTTAGCGAGTTGAACAAGCTGCAGGAAGTAGCCTGCCAGCCAACGCATCAGGACGACGTTTAGAACGAAGACAACAATGTCGAGCAGTAGGCCACGATTTTCTTTGGCAAGAATGTTTGGGGGAGAAAACATGGGTCATGTACGATAACACTTGTGGGTAACGAGCGCGATAAAGATATTGTCTACCGGCCGCTCTACGAGAGCCCGATCGTCAGTGTGCATGATTACTGTTGCCACATCGCACAAGGTGGACCGGGCGCGGAAGAAGAATCGGACGCGAATAATATCGTGCTCATGCGTCATGGTGCATTTGCTCGTCACTTCGGACGCCGGACCACGACCGCCGATGTGAACCAGGCAGTGTTCTTCTCGCGCGAGTCGACTTATCGCGTCAGTCATCCATCGGATTGCGGCGATCGCGGCACCGTCTTCACTGTCTCGCCGCGTGTGCTCAACGACATCGTGCGCGAGCTCGATCCGTCAGTAGACGAGCATCCGGACCAGCCGTTCCGATTTTTTACCGGGCCGTGTGACAGTCGTGTGTTCTGGCGGCATCGCGAGCTCGTGCAGCGGCTTGAGTCTGCTGAGTCGAATCCGTTGGAACCGTTGTGGGCTGATGTCACCGCGTTGCAACTCGTTGCGGACGTGCTCGAATCAGCGTTCGTCAAGCACGGCGTCACGCGCCGCCCGAAACGCGAAGGTACGGGTGTGGACCATGCTGAGCGGACGGAAGCGGCGAAGACATATCTCGCGTCGAAGATGAGCGAGCGTGTCACGCTTGATGAAGTTGCGCGCGCGGTGCATGTGTCGCCGTTTCATCTTGCGCGGATTTTTCAGCAACAGACGGGCGTGCCGGTTCACCGGTATCTGACGCAGCTGCGTTTGCGGGCGTCGTTGGAACGGTTGGCAGAAGGCACGAGTGATCTGACGGCGCTGGCGTTGGAGCTGGGGTTTTCGAGTCACAGTCATTTTACTGATGCTTTCCGGCGGGAGTTTGGGAAGGCGCCGTCTGAAATACGCAAGATTCTGGAAGTCGATGGTGCGCGGTGATTGTTAGGCTGTCTCCGTTGGTTAATTCATTCAATTCAAGGGAGACGGTTATGAACACGAGCAAATGTCCGGTCTGTGATTGGGCGATCAACGACGGCGGGATCAAAGTGACCGTGGCTGGAAAAGAGATCACGGTTTGTTGTGATGACTGTGTGGAGAAGGCGAAAGCTGAGCCGGAAAAGTACGCGGCAGCATAACACTGCGAGCGGGGGCAAGCCCCTCTTCCTGACTTGTTCTCTTTTCGGGCGCCCGAGAGAATGAACAAGTCCGGAAGAGGGGCTTGCCCCCGCTGTTTGTTCTCAGCGTGTCAACTGGCGATACTTGATTCGGTGGGGTATCTCCGCCGCCGCACCTAATCTTTCTTTCTTATCAGCTTCGTAATCCGAGTAGTTCCCCTCAAACCACACGACTTTACTATCACCTTCGAACGCGAGGATGTGCGTGGCGATCCGATCGAGGAACCATCGATCGTGCGAGATGATCACCGCGCAACCGGCAAAGTTCTCGAGCGCTTCCTCCAGCGCGCGGAGGGTATTCACGTCGAGGTCGTTGGTCGGCTCGTCGAGCAACAATACGTTCGCGCCTTCCTTCAACATCTTGGCAAGATGAACGCGATTGCGCTCACCACCCGACAACATCCCGACCTTCTTCTGCTGATCCGATCCAGAGAAGTTGAATCGCGCGACGTACGCACGCGAGTTCACTTCACGCGCACCCAGCTTCAACACGTCTTCACCGCCGCTGATCTCCTGCCATATCGACTTCTCCGGATCGAGTGTGCGGCTCTGATCGACGTAAGCGAGCACGACAGTCTCACCTTTGCGAATAGTTCCGGCGTCCGGCTGTTCCTGTTCTGTGATCATCCGAAACAGCGTCGTCTTGCCCGCGCCGTTAGGACCAATCACACCGACGATTCCACCGGGCGGCAATGCAAAATTCATATCGTCGACGAGCAGGTTCTGCCCATAGCCTTTATTCACATGATCAGCCTCGATAACGACGTTGCCGAGTCGTGGGCCAGCCGGGATATGAATTTCCAGGTCCTCACGACGCTTCTCACTCTCCTGCCGCAGCAGATCTTCGTACGAGTTGATCCTCGCCTTGCCTTTCGCGTGACGCGCTTTCGGCGACATGCGAATCCATTCGAGCTCGCGTTGCAGTGTCTTCTGTCGCTCGGTTTCGGATTTTTCTTCGCGGCGCAGGCGCTCCTGTTTCTGTTCGAGCCACGAGCTGTAGTTTCCTTTCCACGGGATGCCCTGGCCGCGATCGAGCTCGAGAATCCAGCCGGCAACGTTGTCGAGAAAGTAACGATCGTGCGTGACGGCGATGACTGTGCCCGCATAGCCGTGCAGGTGATGCTCGAGCCACGCGACCGATTCCGCGTCGAGATGGTTCGTTGGTTCGTCGAGTAAAAGTATGTCAGGCTTCTGAAGCAACAAACGACACAACGCGACGCGACGCCGCTCGCCGCCCGAAAGAACTTTCACCGGCGTATCCGGTGGCGGGCAGCGCAGCGCGTCCATTGCCATCTCGAGACGTGAATCGAGATCCCAGGCGTCGAGCGCGTCGAGTTTTTCCTGCACTTCGCCCTGGCGTTCGAGTAGTGCCGACATTTCGTCGTCAGACATCTCTTCGCCAAACTTCGCGTTGATCTCGTCAAACTCTTTCAGCAGGTTCACAGTTTCCTGAACTGCCTCTTCGACGACTTCACGCACGGTGCGCGCGTCGTCGATCAAAGGTTCCTGTTCGAGATAACCGACGGTGAAGCCGGGCGAGATGACGGTCTCGCCGTTGAAGTCTTTATCGACGCCCGCGAGTATGCGGAGCAGGGACGACTTGCCGGAGCCGTTCAGGCCGATGACGCCGATCTTCGCGCCGTAGAAATAAGAAAGGTAGATGTCTTTGAGGACCGGCTTCTTGTCGTAAAACTTGCTGACGCCGACCATTGAATAGATGACTTTGTTTGGTTCTGTACTCATGATTTTTTGCCACAAAAAGGCACAAAAACACAAAAAATAATTTTTGTGATTGGCTAGTTTTTTAGAAGTTCTTTTGCGTGCTTTCTGGCGCTCTCCGTAATCTCAGCGCCCGTCAACATCCGAGCTATTTCTTCAACACGCCCAGCTTTATCAAGCCGCCCGACACTGACCTGCGTCCGCCCTTTTAACGCCTCTTTCTGCACGACGAGATGACTGTCTGCGAACCGCGCGATCTGCGGCTGGTGGGTTACGCACAACACCTGGTTCGTTTGCGCGAGCTTCTTCAGTTTAATCCCGACGGCCTCACTGACTCTCCCGCCAATCCCCGTATCAATCTCATCGAACACGATCGTCCGCGGAAACTGCGAGCCGTTCGCCACGGTCTTCAGCACCAGCATCAACCGCGACGCCTCACCACCTGACGCCACACGCGCAAGCGGCTTAACCTCCTCGCCAACATTAGCTGAAAAATAAAACTCCGTGTGGTCAATGCCTTTCTGCCCCGCAGTGTCGACACTGTCATTCACCTGCACCTGAAAACGCGCGTTATCGATCGCCACTTCCGCAATTCCTTTTTCAACTGCCTGCTCAAACTTCTTCGCCGCACGCACACGCTCTTTGTGCAACTTGTGCGCGAGTTCCAGATAACGCTCTCGCGCCGCAGCCAGCTCGACATTCAACTCTCGCTCACGCTCATCAGACGTCTCGATCTGTCGCAAACGATCTTCCGAGCTCGCGAGATGTTCGAGCGAAGCCGCGATCGATCCGCCGTACTTGCGCTTCAGTCGCGACAACTCCGCCAGCCGATCTTCAATCTCTTCGAGACGCGCCGGAGAAAACTCGACCCGGTCGGCAAACTCGCGGAGTGAGAACGAAAGCTCTTCCAATAACACGCGCGCCGTTTCCAGCCCTTCAAGATAGTCGCGGAAACTGGGTTCGTATTCCGCGAGCTCCTCAACCTCTTTCAGCGTCTGCCGCACGCGCGTGACCGCCGCACCATCATCTTCATAAACCCGGCTGTAACTCGACTGGCACA
>DATFDT010000154.1:0-5321 GCA_035251975.1 Pyrinomonadaceae bacterium
CCTCTGCGTTCTCTGTGTCTCTGTGGTTGTTTTTCCTAAGCAATCTTCAACCACAGAGGCACAGAGAACGCAGAGGTAACAGTGACTGAATGGTCCAGGTAAAGCATGGGATTAAGAGTCCCTTCGTCAGAACCTCTCGCCAGCTAACAGTCTGAAAGAAGATTTTCAAAGACGCTGAGAAAACCGCAGTTACCAAAAAGGAGCCGATGAAAAGGAAGTTGATTTTTTTGGTAGTGTCTCAGTTTGAAAATTTGACCAAGATTACGCCGGGGGCGTTCGCGAATTTCAGCCCAGGTGTTGGAGCGCAGCGACAACCCTGGGATCAGAACATTTAATAAAATCGAACCCTGAAAGGGTTCGCCAACCGCCGAACCCCTTCAGGGTTTGGTCACAATTTCCAATTTGGTGTCCCAGGGTTCTCGCGATGCTCGAACCCTGGGCTAAAATTAGCGAACGCCTTCGGCGTAATTTCAAACTGATGCACTACCATAAATTACAACTCCGCTACTTCGCAGAAGACTTTGATCGCACCATCTGGCTTCGTGAGCTTCGCGAACAATTCCTGATAGTTCTCCAAGCCGCGCACCGGATGTGTCAGTAGTCTTGCCAGCCAGCCGGGATATTCGGCCTCGGCCTGAGCGAGATCCTTAACACCCATCTCAAAGTATTCCCGGTTTGCATTAACAGTCCCAACCATAACTTTGTTACCAAGCACGAATTCGAGATTGATCTTGTCGGCCGGGACCTCCACTTTGCGATCGCCGCCGGTGACGCTCGAGAGCACCAGCACGCCGTTCTTCCCTAACGCTTGCATACTGTCGAAAACGACTGGCGAGAAACCGGTTGCTTCAAAGATGATGTCGAACGGTCCATACTTTTTTGCGCCTTCGAGAATTGATATCTCGTCCGTCGATTGATAGGTTGCGCCGATCGCCTCGATCAGATCGGAATTCAGATAAGGCTTGGGTGTCTTGCCGAACGTCGTCACCTGCAACCCTTTGAGACGCAGAACCAGAGTGGCAAGCAGACCAATTGTTCCCGCACCCATCACCGCTGCACGTTTTGGCTTCCATACTTTCAAGCGGCGTTGAATCTCGTACGCCTGAGCAACTCCTTTCTCAACAACCGTTGTGGGTTCAAGCAACACGGCGACCTCTTTCAGCCCTCGCGGTATCTTGATGATGAATTCAGCATCGTCGACGTAGTACTCACTCATGTAACCGTGACGCAGGTTGATCCCGCGCTCGAAGTACGTGTCGTCGGTCGTCATGTCATTTGTGCCGATCAGGTCGTAGATACTCGAACCTGGCCGGCGTACAGTCGCGACCACATAATCGCCCGGTTTTACCTCGGTGACATTTGGACCAACCGCTTCAACCTGGCCAAAACTTTCATGACCGATGATGAGGAAGTCGTATCCGTGCGGCGCCTGGCCATATTCAGCAGCGTTGATCTCTTTGTCTGTTCCATCTACACCGACGCGCAGCACGCGCACCAACACACCTCGTCCATTCGGTATTTCACTAACGGTGGGCGCCGGCAGCTCCGTCAGGTGAACTGTATTCGGTATTCCGGGTCTAACTGCGATTGCTTTCATGATCTGTTCCTTTGTTTAGGTGGCGGACGTTTAGCTGGCGGACGTTTAGACGGCAGACATTGCGAGTTCTGATTGCACTCCGGTGCGAGCGAGGGCTGACAAAACGCGATTAGGCTCACCGAGATCGCTCCAGCCGACATCTCCTACTCTCATCACCATTAGATCTCCTGGTCGTGCGGCGAGCACCTGATGAGAAAAGTTGGAATCGTCGATGTGTGAATAGAGTTCGGCGAGAGCTTTGTTTTCGTTCGCAGTTTCGAACGCCGGCGTGATTGCCGCAAAGGCGGCGTGCATTTCCGGCATAGCCGCTCGAGTCATCTTCAGCAGCGCGTCGACACACCCGACCATCACGAAACTATTCCACAGGCAACCACGCTGCATAAGCGAAGTTGCCAGATTCAAACTCGGCTTCTCCCAGAACTTGCTGACCCGCGTAATTGATTTTTGCGCGCTCGCGAGGATCGATGGCTGCGGTTCGATCCAGCCGTACTCTGTTTCCGGGGCGGTTGGAGTGATTCCAAGGAGCATCACCGTCTCCGGTTGCACGCGAACAGCATCGATCGCTACATCGATGTGCGACATGAATTCTTCGTCATCAGCGAAAAAGTGATCGGAAGGGAAGAGAGCAACAACGGCTTTTGGCGATTTCGCCGCGACGCGTAGCAGGGCGTAAAGAATCGCAGGCGCCGTTCCCTTGTTCGACGGTTGTTCGAGAAGAAGACTTCCCGGGATTTCGCCGGCGACTGATTCATAAAACTGTCGGTGCTTCTGCGTTAGAACGATCATCGTGCGACTGGGTTCGATTGATAAAGCGACTCGTCGCCTCGTCTGGTCCAGAAGCGTACTGCGGCCAATGACCGGTACGAACTGCTTCGGACGGTTATCGCCAGTGATGGCACGCGTCATGGACTGTAACCGTGTGCCATCGCCTCCTGCTAAGATGATTGCCCATTTGTTTCTCATGCCCATTGGTCGGGCCATCAAACGATTCCTTACAAGGCCATCCAACAGATTACACAGAAGAATCTGTGGATGGATCCAGCTTACTCGCCACTCTGTTGAAGGAGCTTTGCGACCAGTCCGGTCCAGCCTGTTTGATGGCTGGCGCCCACGCCTGAACCATTGTCGCCATGGAAGTATTCGTGGAAGGGAATTAGATCGCGCCAGTTAGGATCAGTTTGAAATTTTTCGGCTCCGCCAAACACTGGCCTTCGCTGGTCGTCGTCTTTCAAGAAGATGCGCGAGAGTCGTTTTGAGATCTCACCGGCGACTTCCCAGAGCGTCAGCATCTGACCAGAACCAACCGGACACTCAACTTTGAAATCTTCACCGAGATAGTGGTGAAACTTTTGCAGCGACTCGACCAGCAGATAATTCAACGGAAACCAGATCGGCCCGCGCCAGTTTGAATTGCCACCAAACAATCCGGTGCTCGATTCCGCCGGCTCATAATCGACGCGATGCTGTGTGCCGTTGACCTGCAGTGTGTACGGATGGTCTTTGTGAACTCGCGAGATCGCACGAATGCCGTATGGCGAAAAGAACTCATTCTCGTCGAGCATGAATCGCAATACACTTCGGAGCTGATCCTGGCTCACGATTGATAACAAACGCCGCTCGCCATTTCCCGGCGTACGCATGCACGCAACGTTCGCCGTCAGGTCAGACCGGTTTTGGATAAACCATTCCATCCGGCGTTTGAAGTCCGGCAGGCGATCCAATAGCTCCGGTTCTAAGGTTTCGACAGCAAAGAGCGGAATCAAACCGACCATCGAGCGAACTTTCATCGGAAACGGTTTGCCCTCAGGCAAATGCAACACATCGTAGAAGAAGCCATCCTGCTCATCCCACAATCTGATCTCATCGTCGCCGCGGTTATTCATCGCGTGTGCGATGTAGAGGAAGTGTTCCCAAAACTTACTGGCCACATCTTCATAGGAAGGATCTTCCTTCGCGATCTCCATCGCGATCGCAAGTAGATTCAGTGCGTACATCGCCATCCAACTGGTGCCATCGGATTGCGCGATATGCCCACCAGTTGGCAGTGGCGCACTACGATCGAAGACGCCGATGTTGTCGAGACCGAGAAAGCCACCCTGAAAGATGTTCATTCCATCAGCATCTTTGCGATTGACCCACCACGTGAAATTCAGCAACAACTTCTTGAACACGCGTTTGAGAAAAACCGTGTCGCCAACGCCGCGACGTCTCTTCTCGATCTTGTAAACACGCCACGCGGCCCATGCGTGAACCGGTGGATTGACGTCGCCGAACGCCCACTCGTACGCCGGCAGTTGTCCGTTCGGATGCATGTACCATTCGCGCAGCATCAGGATGAGCTGGTCTTTCGCGAACTCTGAATCAACGAGGGCCAAGGGCACGCAATGAAACGCAAGATCCCACGCCGCGTACCACGGATACTCCCACTTGTCCGGCATCGAGATGACGTCGGCGTTGTAGAGATGTTTCCACTCGTGATTACGCCCGCGCACACGTTCTGATGGAGGTTTCGGATTCGCTGGATCGCCATCAAGCCACTGCTCGATTACGTAGTGATAGAACTGCTTGGACCACAGCATGCCGGCGAACGCCTGGCGCATCACGAGTCGCGCATCGTGTGAAAGATGATTCGGAATGACAGTTTCATAAAACTCACCGGCTTCGTGAATACGATCGTTGAAGATCGTTTCGAAATCTGCGAAGGCGTTTTCGGTTTTGTCTGACAACCGGAGACGGATGGTTACAGTTTCGCCGGGGGCAATATTGAGTTTGTAATTAGCGGTTGCTTTTGTACCCGTCTGTTCAGTATTCACTGCTTGCTGATTGCCACGAACGATGTATTCGTTGATGCCGTCTTTAAAATAATGCGAGCCATTCGTGAAGTTGAAGAGACGCTGAGTGTTGGTATCGTTTTCTGTAAAAAGCAGCTCGGGCGTGCCGTCACAGTACAACCATCGTTTGCTAACGTCACCCTGGTTGAGTTCGATAACGCCGTCATTCGTACGACGCAGCCATGGTTTTGCCGTGCCATTCTGATTCCAGGACCACGTATTGCGAAACCAGATCGTGGGTAGCAGGTTGAGCGATGCTTCTTGCGGGCCGTGATTCGTCACTGTGATTTTCACGAGGATGTCCTCGACGTCAGCTTTTGCATATTCGACAACCACGTCGAAGTAGCGATCGCCCTCGAAGACACCGGTATCGATCAGCTCAAACTCCGGTTCGAGCTTTCCTCGTTGCCGGTTTTCTGCAACCAACTGCCCGTATGGAAACTCAGCTTGCGGATACTTGTACAGATACTTCATGTACGAGTGAGTTGGAGTTGAGTCGAGATAAAAATAGTATTCTTTGACGTCTTCGCCGTGGTTTCCTTCGTTGCCAGTCAAACCGAAGAGACGTTCCTTCAGGATCGGATCGCGACCGTTCCAGAGGGCGACGGCGAAACAGATCTTCTGATGACGGTCGGAGATTCCCGCGATCCCGTCTTCGTTCCAACGATAAGCGCGCGAGCGCGCGTGATCGTGCGGGAAATAATCCCAGGCTGAGCCGTACGCACTGTAGTCCTCACGCACCGTGCCCCACGCGCGTTCGCTGAGATATGGTCCCCAACGCTTCCAGTGCTTCGTGCGTTGACGCGTTTCTTCCAGTCGTTGCTCTTCCGCAGTCATAAAATTACTCCGAATCTCTTTGTGCAATCTCTGTGTTCTCTGTGTCTCTGTGGTGA
>DATFDT010000155.1:0-6660 GCA_035251975.1 Pyrinomonadaceae bacterium
GCGGCTGGGCGCGGTGCCGGCGACCGTCCAGACCGTAAACCTGGCGGGCGAACCCTTAGCGCGGCGGCTGGTGGACCAACTCTACGGGCTGGAGACAGTGGCGAAAGTCTACAACCTTTATGGACCATCGGAGACGACCACTTACTCGACGTGGAGTCTGGTGGGGCGTGGCCGTGAAGCGCCCACGATCGGACGACCGATCAGCAACACGCAGGTCTATGTGTTGAATGAAGGGCTGGAGCCGGTGCCGCTGCGGGGGATTGGCGAGTTATACATCGGCGGGGCCGGGGTGGCGCGCGGTTACCTGCAACGACCGGGCCTGACGGCGGAGCGGTTTGTGCCGGATCCGTTCAGTGGGGTAGCAGGGGCGCGGCTGTACCGGACGGGAGACCTGGCGCGATACCGGAGTGATAGCGAGCTGGAGTTTCTGGGACGGGCCGACAATCAGTTGAAGCTGCGTGGCTATCGGATCGAGTTGGGTGAGATCGAAGCCACGCTGGAAGCTGAGCCACAGGTCAAACAAGCTGCTGTCGTCGTTCATGAAAGCCAGTATGGACCACAGCTTGTGGCTTACGTAACCGGTGAATCAAACCGGAATCCCGACACGAGACAGTTGCGGGTGCACCTGAAGCTGCGACTCCCTGAGTACATGGTGCCGGCGGCGTTCGTCGTGCTCGAGGAGATGCCGCTCAACCCCAACGGCAAGATCGATCGGCGCACTTTACGAACGCTCAAACCAGAACTCTCGCAATCCGCTAATGCTGAGCCATTGACTGCGACCGAAGAGTGGATTGCTTCGCTCTGGACGAACGTTCTCAACGTCGAACCCGTTGGTCCAGAAGACAACTTTTTCGACTTAGGCGGCCATTCGCTGCTGGCGACGCGGCTTCTGGCTCGTGTGAGAGAAACAAGTGGTGTGGAGCTGAACCTGCGACAGTTGTTTGAGGAGCCGACGGTCAGGCAAATGGCTCAACAGATCGAGTCAGAGTTACGGGTTGGGACCGCCGTTCCTGAAAGTGCGATCGAGCGGTTGCCGCGAAAAGGGGGAGAGCCAACACGATTATCGTTTGCGCAACAGCGATTGTGGTTTCTGGAACAACTCGAACAGGCTGGTCCAGCTTACAACATGGCCTTTGCCTGGCGATTAAAGGGCACTCTTAACCTCGAGGTTTTGGAAGCTGCTTTAACGGAGATAACTCGGCGACACGAGGTGTTTCGCAGCACCTTCAAACTGGTCAACGAGAGACCAGCACAAATAACGCAGGCCGCTGAGAGATTCAGAGTCACGACGATCGATCTGCAGGAAAGCGACGACGCAACCGCAAGGGCCCAGCAGGAAGCAGAGCGCCCGTTTGATCTGCAGCGTGGCCCATTGCTACGCGCCACAGTGCTGCGACTCGCAAACGATGCGGTGTTGCTCGTGGCAATGCATCACATTTGTTTCGATGGATGGTCTATCGGTGTCCTTAGTAAGGAGCTATCGACGCTCTACAGCGCCTACCTGAACAACGAGGCGCCAGATCTTCCCGAGCTGCAAATTCAATACGCCGACTTCGCTCAATGGCAGCGCGATTGGTTTAAGGGCCCGGTGCTTTCAGAGCAGGTGAGCTACTGGAAAGAGCGATTGTCAGGAGCTCCTGAATTTCTCGAGCTGCCAACCGATAGACCGCGTCCGCGTACCGAGAGCTTCAATGGCGCCTGGTATTGCAGCTCTCTTCCGCAAGAGCTCGTGCGGCGCGTTCATGACTTCAGCCGGCGCGAGAGCGCGTCGTTGTTCATGACGCTGTTGGCCACCTTCCAGATGCTGCTTTCTCGTTACACGCATCAGGACGACATCGTCATCGGTACTCCTATTGCCAATCGCACGCGTACTGAGACGGAGGATCTCATCGGGTTCTTCGTGAACACTCTGCTGGTGCGAACCGATCTTTCGGGTGGTCCAACTTTCCGCGAGCTGCTCAAACAAGTCAGAGATCGGGCGCTTGAAGCTTACGCTCACCAGGATCTGCCGTTTGAGAAACTTGTCGAAGAGTTGCAGCCCTCTCGCAGCTTGAGCTACACGCCGCTCTTCCAGGTGTTGTTTGTTTTACAAAATGTTCCTTTACCTCAACTCAAGTTGCCCGGACTCGAAGCGGAGGAATTTGAGTTTGAACGAAAGACCTCGAAATTTGATCTGTCGCTTTATGTGGTTGAGAAATCCGGCACGCTGAACTGTTACTTTGAATACAACACCGATCTATTCGACGCCGCAACCATCGAACGCATGGCAGTGCATTTCCGCACGTTGCTGCGTGCGATAATCGCCGATCCCGATCGTTCTATTGTCACGTTGCCGTTACTCGATGAAGAACAGCAACAGCAAATAGCAGAATGGAACGCTACTACCGCCGATTTCCCAACCGTCTGTGTAACTCAACTTTTCGAAGAGCAGGCGCGAAAGAGTCCTGATACGATTGCGTTGGAATGCGCGAGCACGGCGCTCACTTACGACGACCTGAACAGTGCCGCAAATCGTCTCGCTCGTTACCTGCAAAAGCGCGAGGTCGGAACTGAAACGCTCGTCGGAATTTTCATGGACCGTTCGCCCGAGATGGTGGTGGCCATCATCGCCGTCTTGAAAGCGGGCGCCGCCTACCTGCCGCTTGACACGGGTTATCCGCGCGAACGCCTCTCGCTGATGCTGGAAGATGCGGAACCACTGATCGTGTTGACGCAGGAAAATCTGGTTCAACAACTTCCTCAATGCAATGCAAAGATCCTGGCAGTTGATCGCGATCGAGACTTACTGGCCTGGGAGAGCAGCTCCAACCCGTCAATTCCGTTGAGCACTGCAAACCTGGCCTACGTCATCTACACGTCGGGCTCAACCGGAAAACCGAAAGGTGTTCAGATTTCGCATCGCGCCTTGATGAATTTTTTGAGCTCGATGCAAAAGTGTCCGGGTTTGAACGCCGACGACGTGATGCTGTCAGTGACGACGCTTTCGTTTGACATCGCCGGGCTCGAAATATACCTGCCACTCATAACCGGCGCTCGCGTCGTTCTCGTAACGCAGGAAGTCGCAACTGACGGGCGCCTTTTGATCGAGGCTTTGCATTCATCGCGTGCCACCGTGATGCAGGCGACTCCATCGACGTGGCGCTTATTGCTCGAAGCGGGCTGGCAAGACGATCGCGAGTTGAAACTACTCTGTGGTGGCGAGGCGCTGCGACGAGATTTGTCCGAGCAGTTGTTGCAGCGTGGTGCATCGCTTTGGAATCTGTATGGTCCAACCGAGACGACGATTTGGTCTACGCTGTGTCGAGTGGAGAGGGGCGATCCATTCGTTCACGTAGGCCGTCCGATTGCAAACACGCAGGTGTTCATTCTCGACGAGCAAATGCAACTCGTTCCGCCCCTCGTCTCAGCAGAGTTGTACATCGGCGGCGAGGGATTAGCTCGCGGTTACCTGAAGCGTCCGGAGCTGACTGCAACGCAGTTCGTTCCAAACCCATTCAGCCGGAATGCCGGTGAGCGTCTCTACAAAACGGGCGACCGCGCGCGTTACCTGTCTGACGGCAACGTGGAAATTCTCGGTCGCACCGACCACCAGGTTAAGTTGCGTGGTTATCGAATTGAATTGGGTGAGATCGAGGAGGCGCTTTCGCAGCATCCGCTTGTCTCGCGCAGCGTTGCAATCGCGACCGAGCCAACGCCTGGCGATCATCGCCTCATTGCGTATTTCGTATCTGATTCACCGGCTCAACTTGCAGGTAAAACCGAACTGATATCGGGACAAGTTTCACAATGGGAAACCATGTGGAACGAAACCTACAGTCGACCATCCGCTGACGATTCTCACGAGGCCACGCTCAACCTTAAAGGCTGGATCAGCAGCTACACCGGTCAGCCCGTGCCTGTCGAGCAAATGCGCGAGTGGGTCGACAACACAGTCGAACGAATACTGTCACTCGCGCCAAAACGCGTGCTGGATATCGGTTGTGGAACTGGTTTGCTGCTCTTCAGAGTTGCCCCGCAATGCAGTGAGTACACCGGTGTTGATTTGTCAGAGAGTGCTTTGGAGTATGTGGGCCAACAATTACAGCAGCCTGCAATGAAGCTGCCCCAGGTTATTTTGCAAAAATGCGCTGCGGATGAAGTAGTGACTGTAATCAAAGAGCCGGTCGACACAGTGATCCTGAATTCAGTGGTCCAGTACTTTCCCAGTGTCGACTACCTGATCGCCATACTGTCGCAAATTGCAAAAAAGGTCAGACCCGGTGGCGCGATTTTTATCGGCGATGTTCGCAGTTTGCCACTGCTCGAAGCCTTTCATGCGTCTGTGCAGCTCCACCAGTGTCCTGATTCGTTATCGCGCCGAGAACTGGCCCAGCGAGTGCGCCGTCACATGGACCAGGAAGAAGAGTTGATTATCGATCCGGCGCTCTTCACGTCATTAACAGATAAACTTCCGCAGATCAGCAGTGTTGAGGTTCAGGCAAAGCGTAGCCGCTTTCAAAACGAACTTACTCGCTTTCGCTATGACGTGATCCTGCACGTCGGTGACAGAATCGAAACTTCAAACGGCGACAGGCCCGCGGTAGTCGATTGGGGACTCGAGGGTTTTTCTACCACGCGGTTACGGCAATTTCTCAAAGATTACCGACCCGACGATCTGTTTTTGACTAATGTGCCGAATGCGCGGGTAGTGGCGGATGTCGTCGCTCGCACCCTGATTGCCGATCCGTCGGGACCGGCAACGGCCGGTGAGATTCGAGCCGCGCTCGACAAAGTACGCCGTGATGAAGCGGTCGATCCGGAGGAGTTGTGGAAGCTTGGAGAGGAGCTCGGCTACCGCGTTGAGGTCGGATATGCCGGCTTGGACACGAGTGGATCTTTCCGTGTGCGCTTAGCTCATGTCGAAAACACCTCAATGCCCGCGTTGCCGGTTTCGACAAACCGCGCGCATAAAGTGAAACACTCACTCGCAAACGATCCGCTACGCGGAAAGTTGTACAACGCGCTCGTGCCCGAGTTGAAAAACCATCTGCGAGCGAGGCTTCCCGAGCACATGATGCCTGACACGTTCGTTATGCTCGACGAATTGCCTCTGACTCCGAATGGCAAAGTCGATAGACGCGCGCTGCCTGAGCCACTCTCCGCGTTCACCCACGGCAGAAAATACACGCCCGAACATCTGACCGAGCGTGAGTTTGTTCTGAAGAGTATCTGGGAAAATCTGCTCAACCTCGCTCCCATCAGGCTGGAAGATAACTTCTTTGAGCTCGGCGGGCATTCACTGCTGGCGACGAGATTGCTGGCGCGCGTGCGCGATGCCTTCGGGGTCGAGTTGACGCTGCGACAGTTGTTCGAAGGACCGAAGCTGCGGCAGATGGCGGCTCAGGTCGAGGCGTTAGCAGCGCAAAGCAGCGCGCGCGATCGGATCGAGCGTAAGGCGCGTGAAGAAGGCAAGCCTTTTGAGTTGTCTTACGCGCAACAGCGTCTTTGGTTTATCGAGCAACTCACGCAAGGCAGCCCCTTCTACAACGTAGGCGGTGTGGTCCGTCTCAAGGGAGAACTCGATGTTTCCGCTCTCGAGCGGAGTTTCGATGAGATTGTACGTCGTCACGAAGTTTTGAGAACTACTTTCCAGAACTCAGCGGGACGTCCTGTTGCTGTCGTATCTCCGCCAGGTCGCATGAGATTGATCGCGCACGATCTGAGTGCACGTGATTTCGAACAGGATGCGGAAGCTCAAAATTTCATGCAGGCGGAAGCTAACCACGTTTTCGATCTTGCTGTTGGTCCACTCATAAGGCTCACATTAATCAAGCTGCGCGCGACTGAACATCTCCTGCTCTTGAATATGCACCACATCATCTCGGATGCATGGTCGCTGAGCATCTTCATGCGTGAGTTGAGCGCGCTCTATCGTGCGTTCACAAAGAACCAGCCGTCGCCGCTACCCGAATTGCCGATTCAGTACGGTGATTATGCTAGCTGGCAGTTATCGAACGGTGAGAGGTTCGATGAAGAACTTTCTTACTGGAAGCAGCAGTTAGCGGGCGCGCCGGCAGTGCTGCAACTGCCGACGGAGCAGGGGCGCCCAGCGGTAGTGACGCATCGCGGTGGGCGCGTGGAAGTGCGGCTGCCGGCGGAGCTGACGAGGGGCTTGAAGCAGTTGAGTAGTGAACATTCGGCGACGCTGTTCATGACCTTGCTGGCGGGGTTTGCGGCGGTGTTGGGGCGGTACACGAACGAGCGGGAAGTGTTGTTGGGAACGCCGGTGGCGGGGCGGCAGCGAGTGGAGACGGAGCCGTTGATCGGCTTCTTCGTGAACACGCTGGTGGTGCGCGTGGACCTGTCGGGGGGGCCGACGTTTGCGGAGTTGTTGGCGCGGGTGCGGGAAATATGGCTGGGTGCGTACGAGCATCAGGCAGTGCCGTTTGAGCGGTTAGTGGAAGCGCTGCAGGTGGAGCGGAGCCTCAGTCATACGCCGCTGTTTCAGGTGCTGTTTGGGCTGAACAACGTGGGGCGCGAGCGGTTGGAGTTGGGCGCGGTGCAAGGAGAGTTGGAGGAAGTGGATGGAGGGACGACGAAGTTTGATTTGACGCTGCTGGTGGCAGAAGCGGGTGAGGAGATCAGAGGAGTCTTGAGCTACCGGCTGGACCTGTTTGAAGC